>NZ_JBHWZP010000237.1:0-14522 GCF_042728395.1 Streptomyces sp. NPDC060205 | reverse complement strand
CCCCTGAAGGGGCCCGACCAGGGCCCCCTAGGGGCGCGGGGAACTGCGCGGCCAGCCACAACGGACCCGCACGGGACGACGGGCCCAAGCCCCCCCAAGGGACGCGGGGAACTGCGCGACCGGCCACAGCGGGCCCGCAGCGGGAGCGTCACGGTTCGCGTAGGGACTTGGCCAGTGGGCCCTCGCCCGATACCTCCACCCGGTGCGTGCGTATCGCGTCCAGGAGCGTCAGCTCCCCACGCCCCAGCAACGCGCACGTCTCCGCGTCGAGCGAGAGCCGCGCGTCCGGCTCCTCGGGCGCAGGCCCCTCCCCGTAGACCGGCCCGTCCACCGCACCGGCACGGACATGGAACTCGCCCTCGTCCAGGCGGACTTGGACAACCCCCGCCCCGAACCCCTCCAGCGCCCGCAACAACGGCAGCGCGAACCAGTGCGCCCGCACCGCGTCCGTGGCCCCCCGTTCCGCCAGCAGCGGCGCCCCCCACTCCCCGAGCGCCTGCAGCACGGCCAGCAACTCCCGCCCACGGCCGGTGAGTTCGTACACGTACACCGCACCGGGCGGCGGCATCCGCCGGCGCGTCGTCAGGCCGTCCCGCTCCATGTCCTTGAGCCGGGAGGCGAGCACGTCCGTGCTCACCCCGGGCAGGTCGGCGTGCAGGTCGGTGTACCGGCGCGGCCCGGCCAGCAGCTCGCGGACGATCAGGAGGGTCCAGCGGTCACCGACGGCGTCGAGCGCCCGGGCAGCGGAACAGTACTGGTCGTAGCTTCGGCGAGGTGACATGCGACGCAGTCTAGACAACTTGTTGGACTTTCCAAGCGTGAACTTGGTAAAACCAAGCAACACCACAACCTGGAGGTGCGCACCGCATGGAGTTCCGGCAGTCGAGCAAGCTCAGCGAGGTCTGTTACGAGATCCGGGGCCCGGTCATCGAGCACGCGAACGCCCTGGAGGAGGCAGGCCACAGCGTGCTGCGCCTCAACACGGGCAATCCCGCGGCCTTCGGCTTCGAGGCACCGCCGGAGATCCTCCAGGACATGATCCGGATGCTCCCGCAGGCACACGGCTACACGGACTCGCGCGGCGTCCTGTCGGCCCGTCGCGCCGTGGCGCAGCGCTACCAGGAGCGCGGCCTCGAAGTCGACGTGGACGACGTCTTCCTGGGCAACGGCGTCTCCGAACTCGTCTCGATGGCCGTCCAGGCCCTCCTGGAGGACGGCGACGAAGTCCTCATCCCCGCACCGGACTTCCCGCTCTGGACGGCGGTGACGACCCTCGCGGGCGGCAAGGCCGTGCACTACCTGTGCGACGAACAGGCCGACTGGTACCCGGACCTCGACGACATGGCGTCGAAGATCACGGACCGCACGAAGGCCGTCGTCATCATCAACCCGAACAACCCCACCGGCGCGGTCTACCCCAAGGAGGTCATCGAGGGCATCCTCGACCTGGCCCGCCGGCACGGTCTGATGGTGTTCGCGGACGAGATCTACGACCAGATCCTGTACGACGACGCCGTGCACCACACGGCCGCCGCGCTCGCCCCCGACCTGGTGGTCCTCACCTTCTGCGGCCTGTCGAAGACGTACCGCGTGGCGGGCTTCCGGTCCGGCTGGCTGGTGGTGACCGGGCCGCGCCAGCACGCGAAGAGCTACTTGGAGGGCCTCACCATGCTGGCCTCCATGCGGCTGTGCGCCAACGCCCCGGCGCAGTACGCCATCCAGGCCGCGCTCGGCGGCCGGCAGTCCATCCACGAACTCACCGCGCCCGGCGGCAGGTTGCGCGAACAGCGGGACATCGCGTGGGAGAGGCTGAACGAGATCCCGGGCGTCTCCTGTGTGAAACCGAAGGGCGCGCTGTACGCGTTCGCGCGTCTCGACCCCTCGGTGCACAAGATCCACGACGACGAGAAGTTCGTCCTCGACCTGCTGCTGCGCGAGAAGATCCAGGTGGTCCAGGGCACCGGTTTCAACTGGCCGCGCCCCGACCACTTCCGCATCCTCACCCTCCCGTACGCCGACGACCTGGACGCGGCAATCAGCAGGATCGGCCGGTTCCTGAGCGGCTACCGGCAGTAGGCGCGGCTGACGGCAGTAGGCGCAGTTGGCGGCAGTAGCCACGGCCTGCGGCAGTGGGAATGTCAGACCCGGGTCGTAGCCTTCGACTTCGAAGGGATCCGCCGTGGGTTCGGAGGGACCCGCCGCGCCCGCAGGGAAGGAGCACCCCGTGACCCGACCGCCGACCGCCGCGCAGCGGCGCGTCATCGACGCCGCCGATACCGTGACCGGGCGCCTGAGGGGTACGGAGAGCCAGCTCGCGGCGCTGGTGCGGCACGGGCTGGCCTTCCGGCATCCTCGTCCGCCGCACGACCACTTCCTCACACCGGCCGGGCACCGGATACGCGAGGAGACGGCCGCCGCGGTAGCAGCCCCCGCCGAAACCTCCGTACCAGCCGGTTCGGCATCAGGCGTGTTCGCCGCACGGGTGGGCGGCGAGGAGGCCGCCGACACCGGCCCGGCACGCACACGTGAGGTGCACAGCGCCTGGCAGGGGCTGCTGGAGATGCGCCGGATGACCAACCCGGGCGGCGCCATGGACCGGCCGTGCGCATGGGAACGTACGCATCTGGTGCAGGCCGCCGCCCTCGCCCTGGAAGCGGCGGGACTGCGCCCGGCGGGCGCGGGCCCCGATGCCGCCGGCACCCCGGGATACCGGGTACGGGCGACGCCTCAGCCGGAGGCCGTCGCCGTGCGCGAGCCGGACGCGGCGGCGCTGAGACAGTGCGCGGTGACACTGGAGAAGGCCGGATGGCAGGCCGGCGAGCACACGGAGCCGCGTACGGGGGCGCGCTATCTGCTGGCCTCACCGCGCCGGTCGTGACACCCCCGACCAGCCTGCACCGACCCCGACGGCCCGGTCTCTGACACCAGGTCGTCGGCGAAGCCTGCCGGTCCCGGGCGAATCACTCCGGCTCGTGGCGGGCGTCGTACGCGGCGCGTGACTCGGCGATCGTGACGCGGTGCCGTTCCGCCCAGTCGGTCAGCCCCAGCAGCGAGGCATGCAACTCATGCGCCACCGGCGTGAGTTCGTACTCGACCTTCGGCGGGACCGTCGGATGGACGGTGCGCGTGAGGAGCCCGTCGCGCTCCAGATTGCGCAGGGTCAGCGTGAGCATGCGGCGGCTGATGCCCTCGATGCTGCGCTCCAGTTCGGTGAAGCGGATCGGGCCGTGCGCGGCGGCCACGATGATCAGAACGCTCCATTTCCCGGCGACCCTGTCAAGAACCTCGCGGACGGGACACGCGTGCGCGTTCACGACCTGCGAGGTAACACGGGTGTTCCCCTGGGACATCCAAGTGCCTCCTTACGGCCCGTCATCACGGTCACACACGATGTTCTCCGTTACAAGTCGTGCACCTATGGAATGTCCAGGACTTATACGGAGGCCGTGACCATGTCGTCCAGGATCGGAGCCCGCACGACAGGGCTCACCCGGAGTAGTGCGGACCCCGCGCGGCCCTCACGGACGTACTCCCGTCGGGCGTCCCTCGTCGTGCTCTGCGGGGGCACGCTGATGACGATCCTCGACGGCAACGTCGTGACCGTGGCGCTGCCCGCGATCCAGAGCGATCTCGGCTTCTCGTCCGCGGGGCTCGCGTGGATCGTGAACGCGTATCTGATCCCCTTCGGCGGTCTGTTGCTGCTCGTGGGGCGGCTCGGCGACCTGCTGGGACGCCGGCGGATGTTCACAGCCGGGCTCGCCCTGTTCACCGTGGCGTCCGTGCTGTGCGGGGTCGCCACCAGCCAGGGCGCGCTGATCGCGGCGCGGGCGCTGCAGGGTGTCGGCGGGGCGATGACCTCGGCGGTCGTCCTGGGCATGCTGATCGCGCTCTTCCCCGAACCGCGCGAACAGGCCGGGGCCATCGCGGTGTTCAGCGCGGTCGGAGCGGCGGGCGGGGCGCTGGGCACGTTCCTCGGCGGGGCGCTCACCCAGGCGCTCGACTGGCACTGGATCTTCCTGATCAACCTGCCGATCGGGATCGTGGCCTGGATCGCCGCGCTGCGCGTCCTCGCCCCCGACCGCGGCGCGGGGCTCGGCCGCGGCGCCGACTATCCCGGGGCCGCGCTGGTCACGGGCGCGTTGATGCTCACGGTCTACGCGATCGTCGGCGCCGGGGAACGGCCGGTCGGCGGCACACTGGCCCTGGCCGCGGTCCCGCTCGCGCTGTTCGCGGGCTTCACCCTGCGACAGGCACGGGCCGCGCGCCCGCTGCTGCGGCTGAGGCTGTTCCGCTCACGGCTGCTCACCGGCGCCAACGGTGTGCAGATCCTGATGGTCGCGACGATGTTCGGCTTCCAGTACATCGGGGCGCTCTACATCCAACGAGTCCTCGGATACGACGAGTTGCGGACGGGCCTTGCGTTCCTGCCCGCGCCCGTGCTGGTCGGGGTGCTGATGCTGGGCCTGTCGGCGCGGACGATCGGGCGCTTCGGGGCGTACCGGGTGCTGCTCACCGGGCTCGTGCTCATCGTGGCCGGCATGGGCCTGCTGAGCCGGATACCGGAGTCCGGGGTGTACGTGGTCGATGTGCTGCCTCCGATGCTGCTGCTGGCGGTGGGGTTCGCTGCCGCGATGCCTGCGGTGACGGGGCTCGCCATGGCGGGGGTGGCGGAGGAGGATGCCGGGCTTGCGTCCGGGCTCTTCAACACCACGCAGGTGGTGGGGGGTTCGTTGGGGCTGGCGGTTCTGACGACGCTTGCGGCGGGGCGTACGGAGCGGCTTCTGGCGGGTGGGGAGGTGTTCTCGGTGGCGACCGCGGACGGGTATCGGTTGGCGTTCACCGTTGCGGCGGGGATCGCTGCGGTCGGGTTCGCGGTTGCGGTGGTGGTCCTGCGGCCGGCTCGGGATTCTCTCGCCCCCGCCGCCCCTACCCGTTCCCGTCACTGACTCGGGGGCTCCGCCCCCGAACCCCCGCTCCTCAAACGCCGGAGAGGCTGAAAGATCCGCGGACCGTCCGCACACCTCCAGCCCGTCCGGCGTTTGAGGACGAGCGCGCAGCGCGATCAGGGGGGCGAGGGGGCGCAGCCCCCATGCAGTGACGGGAAGGGTAAGGGCGGCGGGGGCGAAGACGCGCTTGACAGGTATACGTCACTCTCAATCTCTGGTAGGAAACTTTCCTAACAGTACGGAAGAGCGACTCCCACCCCCCACTGGAGGTCCCGTGCACACCCCCCACACCCCCACAAGCCCCTCCCGCCGCACCATCCTCGCGACGATCGGAGCAACCCTCGTAGCGGGCGCGGGCCCAGCCCTCACCAGCACCCCCGCGTACGCCAGGAGCACCGCGGCCCCCGGCCTCGACGACCCGGCGAAGAAGGAGATCGCCATGAAGCTGGTCTCCAGCGCGGAGAACTCCTCGCTGGACTGGAAGGCGCAGTACCAGTACATCGAGGACATCGGCGACGGCCGCGGCTACACCGCGGGCATCATCGGGTTCTGCTCCGGCACGCACGACATGCTCGACCTCGTCGAGCTGTACACCCGGCGCAAGCCGGGCAACCCGCTGGCCGGTTACCTGCCCGCGCTGCGCCGCGTCGACGGCTCCGACTCGCACGAGGGCCTGGACCCCGGTTATCCGGACGCCTGGCGCCGGGCGGCCCAGGACCAGGTGTTCAAGCAGGCCCAGAACGACGAGCGGGACCGTGTCTACTTCAACCCGGCGGTCCAGCGCGGCAAGGCGGACGGCATCGGCACGCTCGGCCAGTTCACGTACTACGACGCCATCGTCATGCACGGCAACGGCGGCGACAGCACGAGTTTCGGCAGCATCCGCAACCGGGCGCTGGGCCGGGCCAGGCCCCCGGCCCAGGGCGGTGACGAGGTCACGTACCTCAACGCCTTCCTCGACGCCCGCGTGTGGGCGATGAAGCAGGAGGAGGCCCACTCGGACACCAGCCGTGTGGACACCGCCCAGCGGGTGTTCCTCAGGAACCGGAACCTGAACCTGAACCCGCCGCTGGACTGGCAGGTCTACGGGGACAGTTTCCACATCGGCTGAGGAGCCCCAGGAACTCGGGGAGCCTGAGGAACCGGCCCGGTGGCCGCTCGCTCGCGAACCGTCAGCGAGCGGCCGCCGGCTCCGGACCCGCACCCGAGGCCGGAGCCGACCCCGAGCCCACCCCCGGCCCCGGCTCCATCGGTGCCGTCACCTCGTCGCAGTCACGGCTCGCGCCCAGGTGGTTGAAGACCAGGTTGAGGGCCACGGCCGCCACGCACCCGGTCGAGATCCCCGAGTCCAGGATGATCTTCGCGGTCTCCGGGAACGCGTGGTAGAACTCCGGCGCGGTGATCGGGATGATGCCGACGGCCAGCGAGACCGCCACGATCAGGACGTTGTTGTCCTTCTCCAGGCCCGCCTTGACGAGGGTCTGGATGCCACTCGCGGCCACCGAGCCGAACAGCACCACGCCCGCCCCGCCGAGCACGGGACGCGGGACCACGGCGATCAGCGACGCGGCCATGGGACACAGGCCCATCAGGACGAGGAAGCCGCCGCCCGTGGCCACGACGTACCGGCTGCGGATGCGGGTCATCGCGACCAGGCCGATGTTCTGGGCGAAGGCGCTGCACATGAAGCCGTTGAACAGCGGGCTGACGGCAGAGCCGAGGGTGTCGGCCCGCAGGCCCGCCGCGATGGTCCTCTCATCAGCGGGCCGGCCGACTATCTCCCCCAACGCCAGCATGTCCGCGGTCGATTCGGTCATCGAGACGACCATCACCACGCACAGCGAGACGATCGCGGCGAGCTGGAACTGCGGCGCTCCGAAGTGGAACGGCGTGGGGAAACCGACGACCGCCGCGTCGGCCACCGGCGCGAAGTCGGTGACACCGAACGGGATCGCGACGAGTGTGCCGGCGACCAGCCCGAGCAGTACGGCGATCTGCTTGACGAAGCCGCGGGTGAAGCGGCGCAGCAGCAGGACGATGAGAAGGGTCGCGCCCGCCAGGCCCAGGTTGGTGGTCGAGCCGTAGTCGTGCGCGGCCGGGTCGGGTCCCTGGGCCCAGCCGAAGGCGACCGGCATCAGGGAGATGCCGATGAGGGTGATGACCGTGCCGGTGACCACCGGCGGGAAGAAGCGGACCGCCTTGCTGAAGAAGGGGGCGGCGAGGAAGCCCAGGAGGCCGGCCACGATGACCGCGCCGAAGATGACGGGCAGGGCGTCGCGCTTGTCGTCGGTGGAGTTGACGACCGCGATCATCGGGGCGACTCCGGCGAAGGTGACGCCGTTGACGAAGGGCAGCCGGGCGCCGATCTTCCAGATGCCGAGGGTCTGCAGGAAGGTGGCGAGTCCCGCGGTGAACAGACAGGCGCCGGTGAGGAAGGTCAGTTCGGTGGCGGTCAGGCCGACGGCCGCGCCGACGATCAGGGGTGGGGCGACCACTCCGGCGTACATGGCGGCCACGTGCTGCAGGCCGCTGGTCGCCATCTTGAGCGCGGGGAGTTTCTCGTCGACCGGGTGTTTTCCCGGGCCAGTTGCGCTTACGTCCGTACTGCTGGGCAGGTGCTGGGCAGCCACGGCGGCTCCTCCGGTCGGGTACACGTCGGCGTTGACGTGGGTGTCAGGGAGGTCTGGTTTCTGGCAGGACGGTGCCCGTCACGGAGGGGGCGTGGCGGGGTGGCACGGCCGGTCGGGGGGACCGTTCCGGGGCGCGCGCAGTTCGTGCGCGCACCCCGGAGACGGTCACCGCGGACCCCGTTCGGGTCGGCGGCCACCGGCCGAGGGCCGTCCCCCTCGGCCGGAGATCTTGGCGGCGACCAGGGGGCTTCCGATGGATCAGAGCCGTCGGAAGCCCTCCGGGTCAGGCCTGCGCGGCGATCCGCGCGAGGCGCTGGGCCTCGTCCCGTGTGGAGCGGGCGATGGCGTCCTCGTCGACGTGCAGCAGCCGGCCGTTCTCGACGATCTGCTCACCGTTCACGAAGGAGGCGGTGACCGGCGCCGCGGCGCCGAGGACGAGGGCGGTGACCGGGTCGGCGATCGAGGCGTGGGCCAGGGTGTCCAGCTTCCACAGCACCAGGTCGGCGAGTTTGCCCGGCTCCAGGGAGCCGATCTCCGGTGCGCGGCCGAGGACCTGGGCTCCGCCGTAGGTGCCGAGCCGCAGCGCCTGACGGGCGTTCAGGGCGGCCTCGCGGTGGGCGCCGAGGCGGTTGATGAGCAGCGCGTTGCGCAGTTCGGTGTGCAGTTCGCCGGATTCGTTGGACGCCGTGCCGTCGACACCCAGGCCGACGGGGACGCCGGCCGCGAGCATGTCGGGCACGCGCGCGATCCCGGCCGCCAGACGGGCGTTGGAGGAGGGACAGTGGGCCACCCCTGTTCTCGTACGGGCGAAGGCGGCGATGTCGGAGTCGTTCATGTGGACGCAGTGGGCCATCCACACGTCGTCGCCGAGCCAGCCGGTCGACTCGAAGTAGTCGGTCGGGCCCATGCCGAACAGCTCCTTGCAGAACTGCTCCTCCTCGACCGTCTCCGAGCCGTGGGTGTGCAGCCGTACGCCTTTGCGGCGGGCCAACTCGGCCCCCTGGCGCATGAGTTCGGTGGACACGGAGAAGGGCGAGCAGGGCGCGACCGCCACCTGGGTCATGGCGCCGAAGGACGCGTCGTGGTGTTCGTCGACGGTCGCCTCGGTGGCGGCGAGAGCGCCTTCGAGGGTTTCGACGGCGAAGTCCGGCGGCAGTCCGCCGTCCTTCTCGCTGCGGTCCATGGACCCGCGGGCCAGGGTGAAGCGGACACCCGTCTCGCGTGCGGCGCGGATGATCGAACCGGACAGGTCGCCGGATCCCTCGGGGAAGACGTAGTGGTGGTCCATGGCGGTGGTGACTCCGCCGCGGGCCATCATGCCGAGGGAGCCCTGGGCCGCCGCGTAGGTCATGCGCTCGTCGATGCGCGCCCAGGTCGGGTACAGGGCGACGAGCCAGTCGAAGAGGTTGTGGTCCGTGGCGAGGCCGCGGGTGATCCACTGGTAGAAGTGGTGGTGGGTGTTGACCAGGCCCGGGGTGACGAGGTGGCCGGTCGCGTCGATGCGGCGTACGACGTTCTCCAGCCCTTCGGGGGCCTTGCCCGCGCCCAGTGACTCGATGCGGTCGCCCGCGAGGACCAGGTGGCCCGACGGGTACTCGGTGTCGTCGGCGTCCACGGTCGCGATCGAGCAGTTCTCGATGACGATCCGCCGGTCTGCTGCCATGGTTCGTCCTTCTGCCGTGCCGAAAAGGGGTGCTGGTAGGGGGAGTTGCTCACCAGGGCAGGTGCGTCACAGGGTGCTGAGGTCCACCGGGACGAGCGCCTCGCAGCCGTCCCGCAGGATGGTCGCCTCGATCAGGCCGTAGGGCCGGTCGGCGGCGAAGTACACCTCGTTGTCGTTCTTGAGGCCGAACGGCTCCAGGTCGACGAGGAAGTGGTGCTTGTTCGGCAGCGAGAAGCGGACCTCGTCGATCTCGTCGCGGTTCTCGATGATCCGCGCGCCCATCTGGTAGAGGGTCTGCTGCAGCGACAGGGAGTACGTCTGCGCGAAGGCCTGGAGCATGTGCCCGCGCACCTGTGCGTAGGACTGCTCCCAGTCGGGCATCCGCTGCTCGTCGTCGGTCCAATTGAACCGCCAGCGGGCGGAGACCTCGGTGGCGAGGATGCGGTCGTACGCCTCTTTCAGCGTCGTGTACTTGTCCTTGACGTACCCCCAGAACTCGGAGTTCGTCGAGTTCAGTACGACCAGGTCCTTGAGGCCGGATATGACCTCCCACGAGGAGCCGTCGTAGGTGATCTGCGTGACGCGGGTCTCCTGGCCCTTGCGGGCGAAGGAGTGCCCGCCCTCCTCGGCGCCGGCGGACGGCGAGTCCGCCGCCGAGGTGCCGATCCGCTCCCAGGAGTACTCCTCTATACGGATCCGGGCCGTGCGGATCGGCTCCTGCGAGGTCACGAAGTGCCGGGCGAGGTGGATGCCGAACTGCTCGGCGGACTCGATGCCGTGCTCCTTGGCGAAGGCGTACACCGTGTTCTTGGTGGTGTCCGTCGGCAGGACGTTCGCGTTGGAGCCCGAGTAGTGGACCTCCTCCATGTCACCGCTGAGGGCGACGGAGACGTTCAGGTCCTTGATGTGGTGGGTGGCGCCGTCGCGGGTGATCCTGACGACGCGGTTCTCGGCCTTGCCGTACTGGTTCTGCGCCAGGACAGCCGGACGGGCGGAACGGGGCTGGGTGGTCATGTCTGCTAGCTCCCTCGGTAAACGGAGTAGCCGAACGGGTTGAGCAGCAGCGGTACGTGATAGTGCTCCCCCGGGCTGACGGCGAACGTGATCGCCACCTCGGGGAAGAACACCGGTGCGGCACCGCTGTCCCGGTTCGCGGGGGCGTCCTGCTGCGCCTCGGCCTGGTTCTTCACGGGCTTGTTCTCGGACTTGTTCTCGGGCTTGCTCTGCGGCTTCTTCTCGAAGTACTCCTCGACGGCGAAGTCGAGCCGTACGTGGGTGGTGCCCTCCGGCAGGTCCGGCAGGTCCTTGCAGCGGCCGTCCGCGTCGGTCGCGGAGCCGCCGAGCGCCTGCCACCGGGCGTCACGGCCGCCACGGGCCGCGAGCCGGACGGCGACTCCCGCGGCGGGCCGGCCGACACTCGTGTCCAGGATGTGCGTGGACACGGAGGCGACGGCGGCGACGGAAGCGGTGGACTCGGTGGTCATGCGGGGGCGTCCTCCTCGACGAGTGGGGCGAGCCGGATGCGGTTGATCCTGCCCAGTTCGGTGCGCACGATCTCGCGCTCCTGTGCGGGCGTGTTGCCGATGCGCGCCTTGAGCGCGTCACGCATCTGTTCACCGGTCAGACCGGTCGCGCAGATCAGGAAGACATGCCCGAACGTCTCCTGGTACGCCAGGTTCAGTTCCAGCATGTCCGCCTTGAGTGCGTCGGAGGCGCCGGCCATTCCGCGCTGTTCGCGGGAGGAGGTCGGGTCGCCCGGCTTGGGGCGGCCGATCGGCGGGTGACCGGCCATCGCCTCCGCCAGGTCGGCGTCGGTCAGGCCGGCCATGGCGGCGTCGCTCTGCTCGAAGAGGTCGTCCCCGGTGGCGTACGGGCGGCCGGTGAGCAGGCTGTGTGCCCAGGCCGTCGAGGCGCACAGCTCGTGGAGGACGGCACGGGCCGCGGGTTCCTCCAGGGTGTTGAACCGGGCGAGGCCGCCGGGTGTCGTCGTACTCGAAGTCACGGGAAGCCTCCGTGGCCTTGTGCTGGACGGGCTGCGGTCAGCTAACGCCCTCGGAAACACCACGTCAACACTTTGTTGAAAAAACCAGGTAACGAAGACGCCCTCCCCCGGGCGCCCCGGTCCCGGCCCGGCCACCGTCCGCCCTGCTCAGGCGCGCTCGCCCGGCCGGGGCGGCGCCGCCCCGCTCAGGCGTCCTTCTCGCGGTTCAGGTAGTTGTAAACAGTGAAGCGTGAGACGCCGAGCGCGCCCGCGACGGTCTCCACGCCGTGCCGGACGGAGAAGGCTCCGCGCGCCTCAAGTATCCGGACGACCTCCTGCTTGGCCTTGCGGTCCAGTTCGGCCAGCGGCTTACCGCGCTTGCGCTCCAGGGCGGCCAGGATGTGGTCCAGCGAGTCGGCGAGCTGCGGCAGCCGGACGGCCACGACATCCACGCCCTCCCAGGAGAGCACCACGTCGTCGGGTCCCGCCTGATCGGCGGGGAGCATCTCGGCACCCATGGCGTCGACCAGCGGCTTGACGGCCGACACGAAGGGGTCGTCCGCGGACCGGGTCACCGGCCCTCCTCCCCGATCACGTTGAGCTGCAGCGAGACCCGGGTGGCGCCGGCGTCCAGGGCCTTGCGCAGCAGTGCGTCGACCGCGGTGAGCACCGCGTCCGCACCGCCCTCGGCGGTGTTGCCGAACGGGCCCACGTCGACCGAGTCCAGTTCGGCCGCCTCGATGACCTCGCGGGCGACCAGCGCGTGCGGCGGCGCCTCGTCGAGGTCGAAGGGTTCGGTGGTGAACTCCACTCGCAATCGCACTGTGCCCCCATGGCATCGCTCGGGTCCGTGTCTGCGACGGCCCAGGCCCGGCCGACCAGAAGGCGACCCTAGCCCACCCGGAATCCGCCTCCCGGCCGCCGCACGACCCCAGGACCCCGTCGCGGACACACGCGCTTTTCCCGCCGGCCCCTCTTGACAAGGCTCCCCCTCGAAGGCAGCCTTTCCATCAAGCAGAAAAGAACTTCCGTAATACGGAACTATCGATACGGGCCCGGCCACCGGACCTACTCGTCACGGAAGGGAGCGCCGACCCACATGCCCGGTTTCTCGATGGATGCGGCCGCAGAGCAGCGCTTCAACGTCAACCTGTCGATCCTCTTCACCGAGCTGCCGCTCCTGGAGCGCCCCGCGGCAGCCGCCGCGGCCGGCTTCACCGCGGTCGAGCTCTGGTGGCCCTGGACCGACACCCCCACCCCCGACCGCGCGGAGCTCGACGCGCTGAAGAAGGCGATCGAGGACGCGGGCGTCCAGCTCACGGGCCTCAACTTCTACGCCGGTCAGCTGCCGGGCCCCGACCGGGGCGCGCTGTCGCTCCCGGGCCGGGAGTCGACGCGGTTCCGCGCGAACATCGACGTGGCCGCGGACTTCGCGCGGTCACTGGGCTGCACGGCTCTCAACGCCCTGTACGGCAACCGCGTCGAGGGCGTCGACCCGGCCGAGCAGGACGAACTCGCCCTGGAAAACCTCGTACTTGCGGCCCGCGCGGCGGACCGGATCGGCGCGGTCCTGCTGATCGAGACGCTCAACAAGCCGGAGTCGCCGCTCTATCCGCTGGTCAGCGCCGAGGCGGGGATCGCCGTCGTCGACCGGGTGAACGAGGCGACGGGACTGGGCAACGCCCGCTTCCTGATGGACCTCTACCACCTGTCCATGAACGGCGAGGACCTGCCGTCGGTGATCGAGCGGTACGCCGCCAGGACAGGCCACGTCCAGATCGCCGACAACCCGGGCCGCGGCGCACCCGGCACAGGATCGCTCCCGCTGGCCGACCTGCTCGGCCTGCTGCGCAAGCAGGGGTACGAGGGCTGGGTCGGCCTGGAGTACAAGCCGGGTGACCGGCCGAGCGCCGACTCCTTCGACTGGCTCCCCCGCGAGGCCCGCGCGGCCCGTGTGCCCCGATGAGCCGCGAATCCCGTACCCAGCAAGGCAGTTGACGTAGCAGAACAGCTGACGTAGCACAGCGTGCAGAGAGGCACCCTCACCATGAGCAACCTTGCCGACAGTTCCCGTGCGTCCCGTCCGGCGATCGCCTGGATCGGCCTCGGCATCATGGGCTCCCCCATGTCGGAGAACCTGATCAAGGCCGGCTACGACGTCACCGGGTTCACCCTGGAGCAGGACAAGCTGGAGCGGCTGACCGCGGCGGGCGGCACCGCGGCGGGCTCGATAGCCGAGGCCGTACGGGACGCCGACGTCGTGATCACGATGGTGCCGGCCTCCCCGCAGGTCGAGGCCATCGCGTACGGACCCGACGGCATCCTGGAGAACGCGCGGTCCGGCGCCCTCCTGATCGACATGTCCTCCATCACCCCGCAGACCTCCGTGGACCTGGCCGAGGCGGCCAGGGCCAAGGGCATCCGGGTCCTGGACGCCCCGGTGTCCGGCGGCGAGGCCGGCGCGGTCGAGGCCGTGCTGTCCATCATGGTCGGCGGCGAGCAGGCGGACTTCGACCAGGCCGAGCCGGTTTTCGAGGCGCTCGGCAGGACCATCGTGCTGTGCGGTCCGCACGGCTCGGGGCAGACCGTGAAGGCCGCGAACCAGCTGATCGTCGCCGTGAACATCCAGGCGTGCGCGGAGGCCGTGGTCTTCCTGGAGAAGTCGGGCGTCGATCTGGCCGCGGCCCTGGACGTACTGAACGGCGGGCTCGCCGGTTCGACCGTGCTGACCCGCAAGAAGGACAACTTCCTGAATCGGGACTTCCAGCCGGGCTTCCGGATCGACCTGCACCACAAGGACATGGGCATCGTCACGGACGCCGCCCGCAACGTCGGTGCCGCGCTGCCCGTCGGCGCCGTGGTCGCCCAGCTCGTCGCGTCCCTGCGCGCCCAGGGCGACGGCGGCCTGGACCACTCCGCGCTGCTGCGCGCGGTCGAGCGCCTGTCCGGCGAGCGGGTCTGACCGCCCGCCCCCACAGACCCGGGCGGCGCCGGCGCTGACACCTGTCCTGTCGCGCCCAAGCGGCGGCGCCGCCCGGCACCAACAACTTCCAGACTGCGCGCGGGGTCTGACGGGAGGTCATGCCCCGGGCGCACCGCCCGCGAGGACCGTGGACCCGGATGAGGGGTAGTCCACGGAACGAGCGGGCCGGGCGAGGGCCGCGGCGGTGTGCACGCCAGTGCGGTGGTGAAGGTCCCGGTGCCCCCTTCTCGACATGAGGGAAGGGAGGCGTCCGGAACCGTCGCGCCGCCGCGGTCCCGGCCGAAAGCCCACGACGAAGAGCGCCGAGTACGGAGAGTCC
>NZ_JBHWZP010000236.1:0-14665 GCF_042728395.1 Streptomyces sp. NPDC060205 | reverse complement strand
GTCACCGAGTACCCTTCGAGGCGAACTTGGCTATGTCGTCCACGTTGTCCTTGTCGACGAACGCCGGGCCGGTGAGCACGGGCTCCTGGCCGCCTCCGCTGAAGTTGCCGTTGGTCTTGTAGAGCCACAGCGAGTCCACCGACAGGTAGCCCTGCAGGTACGGCTGCTGGTCGACCGCGAACTCGATGTCGCCGCCCTTGACGGCGTCGACCATCTCCTTGTTGAGGTCGAAGGTCGCCACCTTCGCCTTGCTGCCCGCGTCGTCCACGGACTGCACGGCGGTCAGGGCGAACGGGGCGCCGAGCGTGACCACGTAGTCGATCGACGTGTCCTGCTTGAGCTTGGCGTTGATCGTCGACTTCACGGACGGCATGTTCGTGCCGTTCACGTTGAGGGTCGTGGTCTTGCCCTTGAACGTCTTCTTCACGCCGGCGCAGCGGGCCTCAAGGGAGACGCTGCCCTGCTCGTGGATGACGCAGATGTTGTTCTTGGCGCCGAGTGCGTTGAGCTTCTCGCCGAAGGCCTCACCGGCGACGAACTCGTCCTGGCCGAAGTAGGACAGGAGCCCCTGCTCCTTCCAGTCGTCGATGCCTCCGTTGAGACCGACGACGGGGATGCCGGCCTTCTCGGCCTTGGCCACCACGTCCTTCATGGCGTCGGGCTTGGAGAGGGTGACCGCGATGCCGTCGACCTTCTGGTCGATCGCGTTCTGGACGAGGTTGGCCTGCTTGGCCGAGTCCGGGTTGTTCGAGTAGACCAGCTCGACGTTGTCCTTGGCGGCGGCGGTCTCCGCTCCCTTGCGGACGAGGTCCCAGAAGGTGTCACCCGCGGCTGCGTGCGTGATCATCGCGATCTTCATACGGGGGGTGTCGGCCTTGCCGGCCGACGCGTTGCCCGAGTCCTCCTCGGCCTTCTTGCCGCCGGAGTCGCTGGAGCAACCGGTGACCATCAGGGCCGCCGCGGCAGCCGCGGCGACGAGGGCGATTCTGCGGGAACGGGGGCGAGACGTGCGGTCCATCTTTCCGGCACCTCACTGTGCGACAGGGGAGAGGGAGCTAAAACTCGGCAGTTCTGTTGGGAGGGGATGTAAGTCCCTCATATGCCCCGCTGTCAATACTTTGTTAAGACATCATTTCACGGTGACGTGAGAATGTAAGTACAAAGTCTTGACATGGCTCGGCCCCCGGTCTTACACCTAGGACACACCGGTCCCCCGCATCCCGCACCCCCACAAGACCGCATCCACACGAGGAGCGACGCGTATGAGCGAGTCCTTCGACCTGATCACCATGGGTCGCATCGGGGTCGACCTCTACCCTCTGCAGACCGGCGTACCGCTCGCCCGCGTCGAGACCTTCGGCAAGTTCCTCGGCGGTTCGGCGGCCAACGTGGCGGTCGCCGCGGCACGTCTGGGGCGCGCCACAGCGATCGTCAGCCGTACCGGCGATGATCCCTTCGGAGCCTATCTCCACCAGGCTCTCAAGGAATTCGGGGTCGACGACCGCTGGGTCACCCCGGTCGAGGAGTACCCGACACCGGTCACGTTCTGTGAGATCTTCCCGCCCGACGACTTCCCGCTGTACTTCTACCGGCAGCCCAAGGCGCCGGACCTGGTGATCCACACCGACGAACTCGACTTCTTCGCGCTGCGGGCGGCGAAGATCTTCTGGATCACCGGCACCGGACTGAGCGAGGAGCCCAGCCGCTCGGCGACCCTCGCCGCCCTCAAGGCCCGCGACAAGGCCGGCACCACCGTCTTCGACCTCGACTGGCGCCCCATGTTCTGGAAGGACCCGGACGAGGCACGCCCGTACTACACCGAGGCCCTGCGGCACGCCACGGTCGCCGTCGGCAACCTCGACGAGTGCGAGATCGCCACCGGCGTCCGCGAACCGCGGGCCTGCGCCGAAGCCCTCCTCGAAGCCGGCGTGGAACTGGCCGTCGTCAAGCAGGGCCCCAAGGGCGTCCTCGCCGTCCACCGCGACGGCACCACCGCCGAAGTGCCGCCCGTACCCGTCGAGGTGGTCAACGGCCTCGGCGCGGGCGACGCGTTCGGCGGCTCGCTCTGCCACGGCCTGCTGGCTGGCTGGGACCTGGAGAAGACGATGCGGTACGCCAACGCGGCCGGCGCCCTCGTCGCCTCCCGCCTCGCCTGCTCCTCCGCGATGCCGACCGCCGCCGAGGTCGAGGAACTCGTCACCGCCCGCGGCTGAGAAGACCGCGGCCGACCCCGCACCACCCCGAACGGAGCCAGACCTTGAGCATCACCATCCCCGACCTCGTCAGGGTGCGCGTCCAGCACCCCGAGGCCGTGGCCGAAGCGGCCGCCCGCCGCAGCCGACGCCCCCTCGTCGGTGACAGCGGCCGCCTCATGATCGTGGCCGCCGACCACCCGGCCCGCGGTGCGCTCGGCGTCGGCGACCGCAAGCTGGCCATGGCCAACCGTGCCGACCTGCTGGAACGCCTGTGCGCCGCGCTGTCCCGGCCGGGCGTGGACGGGGTGCTCGCCACCGCCGACATCCTGGACGACCTCCTGCTGCTCGGCGCGCTGGAGGACAAGGTCGTCATGGGCTCCATGAACCGCGGCGGCCTGGCCGGCTCCGCCTTCGAGATGGACGACCGCTTCACCGGCCACCGCGCCGAGGACATCGAGCGGCTGAACTTCGACGCGGGCAAGCTGCTGCTGCGCGTCGACTACGACGACCCCGGCTCGCTGACCACGCTGGAGTCCACCGCCCGCGCGATCGACGACATGGCCGCGCGCCGGCTGCCCGTGTTCGTCGAGCCGTTCATCTCCCGCCGCGTCGAGGGAAAGGTCAGGAACGACCTGTCCGCGGAGGCCGTCACCCGCTCCATCGCCATCGCCTCCGGCCTCGGCGGCACCTCCGCCTACACCTGGCTGAAACTGCCCGTCACCAGCGACCCGGACGACATGGGCGCGGCCCTGGAGACCTCCACGCTGCCCGCCGTCCTGCTCGGCGGCGAGGTCGGCGGCGACCAGGAGGGCGCGTACGAGAAGTGGCGCAAGTGCCTGCGGCTGCCCACCGTCCAGGGTCTTGTCGTCGGCCGCTCCCTGCTCTATCCCGCCGAGGGCACCGTGGAGACCGCGGTGGACACCGCGGTCGGCCTGCTCTGACGGGGGATCAGCCCGCCGTGACCGGACACCGGAAGGATCACACCTCATGACCAGCGCACATCACCTGCCCGCGGGCAGGGCCGCGAGCGGGCCGTACGCCGTGGACGTGACGCCCGAGAGCGCGGGCTGGGACCACTCCAGCCTCCGGGTCCTCGAACTGCCCCCGGGCGGAACGCACTTGTTCACCGCGGGGGACAGCGAGTGGATCGTCACCTCGCTGGGCGGCGGCTGCACGGTCGCCGTCACCGACGACTTCGGGCAGGACGAGTTCGAAGTACGGGGCCGCGCGGACGTGTTCAGCGGCGTCAGCGACTTCGTCTATGTGCCCAGGGACGCGACCGCCGCCCTCACCTCCGACGAAGGCGGCCGGTTCGCGCTCACCGGGGCCCGCTGCGAGCGCCGCCTGCCGGCCCGCTACGGGCCCGCCGACTCCGTGCCCGTCGAGCTGCGCGGCAGCGGCACCTGCTCCCGCAGGGTCCACAACTTCGGCGCGGCCGGCGTCTTCGAGTGCGACAAGCTCATCGCGGTCGAGGTGATCACCCCGGGCGGCAACTGGTCCTCGTACCCGCCGCACAAGCACGACGAGAACCGGCCGGGCGAGGAGTCCGAGCTGGAGGAGATCTACTACTTCGAGATCGCCGACCACGAGGGCACCCCCGGCCTCGGCTACCAGCGTGTGACGCCCTCCGGCAACGGCGGCGGCACGGACGTGCTCGCCGAGGTGCGCGGCGGAGACGTCGTCCTGATCCCGGACGGCTGGCACGGCCCCTCGATCGCCTCGCCCGGCCACGACATGTACTACCTCAACGTCATGGCGGGCCCCGGCGCCGACCGGGCCTGGCTGATCTGCGACCACCCCGACCACGCCTGGATCCGCGACACCTGGCCGGATCAGCCCGTCGACCCCCGGCTGACCCCCTGACCCTCTCCACCCCCTCCGCGAACCAGTGAGGAACCGATGAGCCGCTCCACCCTCCGTCTGACCGTCGCCCAGGCACTGGTGCGTTTCCTGGCCGCGCAGTACACCGAACGCGACGGCGCACGGCACCGGCTGATCGCCGGCACCTGGGGGATCTTCGGCCACGGCAACGTGGCAGGCCTCGGCCAGGCGCTCCTGGAGGCCGGCGAGGACACCATGCCCTTCCACCAGGGCCGCAACGAACAGGCCATGGTGCACGCCGCCGTCGGCTACGCCCGCCAGCTCGACCGGCTCTCCGCGCAGGCCGTCACCACCTCCATCGGCCCCGGCGCCACCAACCTCGTCACCGGCGCGGCCCTCGCGACCATCAACCGCCTGCCCGTGCTGCTCCTGCCCGGCGACTACTTCGCGACCCGCGCCGCCGACCCGCTGCTCCAGCAGCTGGAGCACCCCGTCGAGGCCGACCTGTCCGTCAACGACACCCTGCGCCCGGTCTCCCGCTACTTCGACCGCATCCACCGACCCGAGGCGCTGATCCCCTCCGCCCTCAACGCGATGCGGATCCTGGCCGACCCCGTCGACACCGGCGCCGTCACCCTCGCCCTGCCGCAGGACGTGCAGGCCGAGGCGTACGACTGGCCCGAGGAGTTCTTCGCCGACCGCGTCTGGCACGTGCGCCGTCCGGCGCCCGAACCGGCCGAGCTGGCCGCCGCGGCAGAGGCCGTACGCGGCTCCCGGCGCCCCCTGCTCGTCGCGGGCGGCGGCGTCCACCACAGCGAGGCCGAGCAGGCCCTGAAGGCGTTCGTCGAGGCCACCGGCATCCCGGTCGCCTCCACCCAGGCAGGCAAGGGCTCGCTGCGGTACGACCACCCGGCGGACGTCGGCGGCATCGGCCACACCGGCACCGCCGTCGCCGACGACCTGGCCCGCACCGCCGACCTGGTGATCGGCGTCGGCACCCGCTACTCGGACTTCACCACCGCCTCCGCCACGCTCTTCCAGGAGCCGGACGTGCGGTTCGTGAACCTCAACGTCGCCGCCTTCGACGCGCACAAACTGAGCGCCCGCACCCTGGTGGCCGACGCCCGCGCCGGACTGGAAGCCCTCACCGAGGCGCTCGCCGGGCACCGCGTGGACACGGCGTACGAGGCCGAGTACCGCGCGGGCAAGGAGCGCTGGGAACAGATCGTCGACTCCGTCTACCGGGCCGACGACGAGCACGCGGTCCCCACCCAGACGCAGGTCGTCGGCGCCCTGGACGCCGTGGTCGGCGACGACGACGTGGTGATCAACGCGGCCGGCTCGCTCCCCGGCGACCTGCACAAGCTCTGGCGCGCCCGCAGCCGGCGCCAGTACCACCTGGAGTACGGCTACTCCTGCATGGGCTACGAGATCCCGGCCGGCATCGGCGTCCAGCAGGCCGCCCCGGGCACACCCGTCTGGTCCCTGGTCGGCGACGGCACGTACCTCATGATGCCGACCGAGATCGTCACGGCCGTCCAGGAGGGGCTGCCCGTCAACCTGGTGCTCATCCAGAACCACGGGTACGCGTCCATCGGCGGCCTCTCCGAGGCGGTGGGCGCCGAGCGCTTCGGCACCGCCTACCGCTACCGGTCCCCGGACGGCACCTTCACCGGCGATCCGCTGCCGGTCGACCTGGCCGCCAACGCCGCCAGCCTCGGCATGGACGTGCTGCGCGCCAAGACCGTGGGCGAACTGCGGGAGGCGCTGGCCACCGCCCGCGCGTCCGACCGGCCAACCTGCGTGTACGTCGAGACCGACCCGACGCCCACCTCGCCCGGCGCCGAGGCCTGGTGGGACGTACCCGTCGCCGAGGTCGCCTCCCGCGAGGCCGCCACCAGCGCCCGTACGACGTACGAGCGGCAGGTCGCCGACCGCCGCCGCCACCTCTGATCCCGCCCGCCCCCTGCCTCCCCCCCGCTCAGCTCACGATTAAGGACCGGCACCGCATGAAGAACATCGACCACTGGATCGGCGGGAAGCCCGTCGCGGGTGCCTCCGACCGCTTCGGACCCGTGTACGACCCGGCCACGGGCGCCCAGGAGAAGCAGGTGCCCCTCGCCTCCGTGGACGAGGTGGACACCGCCGTCGCCTCCGCGAAGGCCGCCTTCGAGAGCTGGGGCACCGCTTCGCTCGCCAAGCGCACCTCGGTCCTGTTCAAGTACCGCGAACTGCTCGACGCGCACCGCGACGAGATCGCCGAGCTGATCACCGCCGAGCACGGCAAGGTGCACTCCGACGCGCTCGGCGAGGTCGCCCGGGGCATGGAGATCGTCGAACTCGCCTGCTCGGTGCCGCAGTTGCTCAAGGGCGAGCTGTCCACGCAGGTCTCCACCCGGGTCGACGTGGCCGCGATCCGCCAGCCCCTCGGGGTCGTCGCGGGCATCACGCCTTTCAACTTCCCGGCCATGGTGCCGATGTGGATGTTCCCGCTCGCCATCGCGTGCGGCAACACCTTCGTGCTCAAGCCCAGCGAGAAGGACCCCTCCGCCTCCGTCCGGCTGGCCGAGCTGGCGAGCGAGGCCGGACTGCCGGACGGCGTGCTCAACGTCGTGCACGGCGACAAGGCGGCCGTCGACCGGCTCCTGGAGCACCCGGACATCACCGCCGTCTCCTTCGTCGGCTCCACGCCCATCGCCAAGTACATCCAGATCAAGGGCATCGAGCACGGCAAGCGCGTGCAGGCCCTCGGCGGCGCCAAGAACCACATGCTGGTCCTGCCCGACGCCGACCTGGACTTCGCCGCCGACCAGGCCATCAGCGCCGCGTACGGCTCGGCCGGCGAGCGCTGCATGGCCGTCTCGGTCGTCGTCGCCGTCGGCGGCACCGGGGACGAACTGGTCGAGAAGATCGCCGAGCGCGCCAAGGGCCTGAAGATCGGCCCCGGCAGCGACCCGGCCTCCGAGATGGGCCCGCTCATCACCCGCGAGCACCGCGACAAGGTCGCCTCGTACGTCGCGGGCGCCGCCGCCCAGGGCGCCGAGGTCGTCGTGGACGGCACCGGCCTCACCGTGCCCGGCCACGAGGACGGCTTCTTCCTCGGCGTCTCGCTCCTCGACAAGGTGCCGCTCACCGCGGACGCCTACCGGGACGAGATCTTCGGCCCGGTGCTGTGCGTGGTCCGCGCCGAGACCTACGACGAGGGCATCGTGCTGATCAACGCCTCCCGCTGGGGCAACGGCACCGCGATCTTCACCCGGGACGGCGGCGCGGCCCGCCGCTTCCAGCTGGAGGTCCAGGCCGGCATGGTCGGCGTCAACGTGCCGATCCCCGTCCCCGTCGGCTACCACTCCTTCGGCGGCTGGAAGGACTCCCTCTTCGGCGGCCACCACATCTACGGCAACGACGGCGTCGCCTTCTACACCCAGGGCAAGGTCATCACCACCCGCTGGCCCGACCCGGCCGACAGCGGCGGCATCAACCTCGGCTTCCCGAGCCACTCCTGACGCTCCGCCGGAGCCACCCGCGCACGGACATCCGAAGGAACGCACGTACATCCGAAGGAAGGGGCACGAGTGGCAGAGACCGGAACCACACGTCCGGCCACCGCCGGGGCCTTCGACCGGCTGGAGGTCGCCCTGGACCGGGGCAGCCCGATCCCGCTCTACTACCAGCTCGCCCAGCAGCTGGAGTCCGCGATCGAGCACGGGGCGCTCGCCCCGGGCGACCTGCTGGGCAACGAGGTGGACATCGCCGCCCGCCTCGGCCTGTCCCGGCCCACCGTCCGCCAGGCGATCCAGTCCCTGGTGGACAAGGGCCTGCTGGTACGCCGCCGGGGCATCGGCACCCAGGTGGTGCACAGCCAGGTCAGACGCTCCCTCGAACTGAGCAGCCTGTACGACGACCTGGCCACCGCCGGACAGAGCCCCGGCACCCGGGTGCTGCGCAACGAGATCGAGTCGGCCTCGGCGGAGGTCGCCGCGGCCCTCGGCATCCCCGAGGGCCGGGACGTCATCGTGCTGGAGCGGCTGCGCACCACCCACGGCGAACCCGTGGCCCACCTGCGCAACCATCTGCCCGCCACCCTCCTCGACCTGGACACCGAACGGCTGGAGGCGACCGGCCTCTACCGGCTGATGAAGTCCGCCGGCATCACCCTGCACAGCGCCCACCAGACCGTGGGCGCCCGCAGCGCCACGGCGGAGGAGGGCACACTGCTCCACGAACCCGCGGGAGCCGCCCTGCTCACCATGCGCCGCACGGCCTACGACGACACCGGGCGGGCCGTGGAGTACGGGACCCACGTCTACCGCGCGGCCCGCTACACGTTCGACTTCCAGTTGCTCGTCCGCCCCTGATCGGGTGCGTCCGCCGGGCTCCCCGGCCCTTCGCGGCGGTACGTTGGGCCCGTACGGCGTGTGCACCGGGCGCGGCGCACGGGAAGACCACTCCCAGCGACGGAGAGGGTCAGGGTGTCGACGAGCGAGGAGAACGGCGTGGCGGCGCGTCGGTTCGACGTGGCGGACGCCGCGGTGGTGCTGCTGGACGCCCGGCTGGCGGTGTCCGGCTGGACCGCGGACGCCGAGCGGCTGTTCGGCCACCGCAGCGCCGAGGCCGTGGGCCGGCCCGCGGCGGACCTGCTGATGCCCGAGGACGCCGCGCGCCTGCCCGGCCTGGCGCGCCGGTGCGTGCGGGACGGCCGCTGGACCGGGCTCCTCGCGGTGCGCCACCGGGACGGCCACCCGGTCGTCGCCACCGTACGGGTGCTGCCCGCCGTGGAGGCCGTGGACGGCCCGCCCCGCTGGGTGGCCCTGGCCGCCGACACCGCGGGCACCCCGGGCTGGGGCATGAGCCGCGGGGTGCTGGAGCGGATGGCCGCCCACTCGCCGATCGGCATCGCCATCGTCGACACCGACCTGCGCTTCGTCTGGTCGAACGCCGCCCTGGAACAGTTCGGCGGCGGCCCCGGCCACGAGCGCATCGGCAAGCGGCTCGCGGACATACAGCCCGGTCTGGACGCCGCCGCCCTGGAAGGCGTGATGCGCCAGGTCCTGGAGAGCGGCGAGACCGTCGCGGGCTACGAACACGTCGGTACGGTCCGTTCTGCACCGCACCGCCAGACCGCCCACGCCATGTCCTTCACCCGGCTCGACGACGACGAGGGCACCCCGCTCGGCGTCTACTACACCGTCGTGGACGTCACCGAGCGCTACCGGGCCCGAGAACGCCTCACCCTCCTGGACCGGGCGGGCAAGAGCATCGGCCGCACCCTGGACGTCACCCGCACCGCCCAGGAACTGGCCGACCTCGCGGTACCGGGGCTCGCCGACCTCGTCACCGTCGACCTGCTGGAGACCGTCCTCGAAGGCGGCGAACCGGCGCACGGACCGACGGGCGGGTACGGGGACGGGCCGGACGCGGTCCCGCTGCGCCGGGCCGGCCACCGCTCGGTCGACGACCAGGACCCGGAGACCTCCGCCGGGATCGGCCAGGTGGCCCGGTACCGCGCCGACGCACCCCCGATCACCGCCCTGACCGGCGGCAGGTCCTGGATCGAGGAGCGCCTGGACCCGCTGGCCGGGGCGTGGACCGCCGATCCGCCCCGGGGCGGGGCCGCCGTCCCCGTCGGCCCCGGACCGCACACCGCGATGATCGTGCCCGTCCGGGCCCGCGGCACCACGCTCGGCATCACCACGTTCTTCCGCAGCCGCCGCAAGGAGCCCTTCGACCACGACGACCTGGGCCTCGCCGAGGAGTTCGTGGCCCGCGCCGCCCTGTGCCTCGACAACGCCCGCCGCTACACTCGCGAACGCGACGCGGCACTCGTCCTGCAGCGCCATCTGCTGCCGCACCGGCTGCCCGAACAGGACGCGATGGAGGTCGCCGCCTGCTACCGGCCGGCCGACGAGCTGACGGGCCTCGGCGGGGACTGGTTCGACGTCATCCCGCTGTCGGGCGCCCGGGTCGCGCTCGTCGTGGGCGATGTCGTCGGGCACGGCATCGAGGCCGCCGCCACCATGGGCCGGCTGCGCGCCGCCGTACAGACCCTCGCCGACCTGGACCTGCCGCCCGAGGAGGTGCTGGCCCACCTGGACGACCTGGTCGACCGGGCCGCACAGGAGGACGACCCCGGGACGGCACCCCACGCCGACGGCGTCCCCCGCGCCGACGGCGTCCGCGCGAAGGGCGCCAGCTGCCTCTACGCCGTGTACGACCCGGTCGGCGGCCGGCTGTCGATGGCCGCCGCTGGCCACGGCCTGCCCGCCGTCGTCGCCCCGGACGGCACGGTGGACTTCCCCGACCTGCCGCAGGGCCCCGAACTGGGCGTCGGCGGACCGCCCTTCGAATCCGTCGAACTGACCCTCGCGGAAGGCGGCGTGCTCACCCTGTGCACCGACGGTCTGCTCGCCGCCGAGGGGCCCGCGGACCGGCGGGACGCCGCCGCCGACCGGGAACGGCTGCGCCGCGTGCTCGGACGCAGCGCCCCCGACCTCGACGAACGCTGTCTGGCCGTGGTGGACGCCCTGGTCCCCCCGCGCCCGCCGGACGACGTGGTGCTGCTGATGGCCCGCGCCCGCCGGCTGCCGGCGGACCGGACGGTGTCCTGGGAGCTGCCCGGTGACCCGGCCTCGGTCGCCGAGGTCCGTAAGCGCACCTCGCGGCAGCTGTGCGAATGGGGTCTCGACGAGCTGACCTTCTCGACCGAACTCGTCGTCAGCGAGCTGTTCACCAACGCGATCCGGCACGCGGACGGCCCCATCAGGCTGCGGCTGATCATGTCGAGGACCCTGTGCTGCGAGGTGTGGGACGCCAGCCCCACGGCCCCGCACCTGCGTCATCCGAAGACGACCGACGAGGGGGGCCGCGGTCTCTTCCTGGTCTCCCAGTGCACACAGCGCTGGGGGACCCGCTACACCCAGGACGGCAAGATCATCTGGACGGAACAGTCCCTGGCCGGCCCCACGTTCTGACCGTGGCCGGCGACCCGGCGACCCGGCGACCCGGCGACCCGGCGAACGGCGATCCGGCGATCCGACGGACCGGCGACCCGGCCGACCGGTCGCAGTCAGCTGCCTCGTCGGTCCCGGCTGACCGGTGCGGTCATATTTTCTGCTGTGACGGCGGCGCCTAACACCGGGACAAGTCCCTTTTGTCGCATAGTGCGTCCGGAGGGCGAACCAGCACGGCCGCCCGCGCGCCCCGCGGTTCACCTCCTCGTGCCCGCACCCAACGAGGAGTGACGCCTCATGTCCGACCCTGTCTCCCGGCGGCCCGTCCCCCGGCGGTCCATGTCCCGCCGGTCCGTCCTGCGCCTGCTGGGCGGCGCGACCGCCGTGGCCCTCGCCGCGACCACCGGCTCTCCCGCGTCGGCCCGCGCGGCCGTACGGGAACCCGCCGCGGGCCCCCGCGTCGAGAGCCTGCTCGCCCGGCTCACCCTGGACGAGAAGATCTCCCTGCTGCACGGCGCCACCGACCCCGAGGCCCTGGGCCAGGCCGGCTACGTCCCCGGCGTGGCACGGCTCGGCATCCCGCCCCTGCGCCTCGCCGACGGCCCCGCCGGAGTCCGCGTCAAACAGCGCGCCACCGCCCTGCCCGCACCCGTCCTGCTCGCCTCCGCCTTCGACCCGGACCTCGCCCGCCGCTACGGCCGGGTCATCGGCCACGAGGGCCGCGCGCTCGGCCAGGACGTGCTGCTCTCCCCGATGGTCAACCTCGTCCGCACCCCGTACGCGGGCCGCAACTTCGAGACCTTCAGCGAGGACCCGCTGCTCTCCGCCGACCTCGTCGCCGAGGAGATCAAGGGCATCCAGGGCGAGGGCCTCATCGCGACCGTCAAGCACTACGCGATGAACAACCAGGAGAAGGACCGCGAGACCGTCGACGTCCGGGTCGACGAGCAGACCCTCAACGAGGTCGAACTGCGCGGCTTCGAGGCCGCCGTCGGCGCCGGCGCCCGCGCCGCCATGGGCGCCTACAACAAGGTCAACGGCGTCTACGCCTGCGAGAACAAGGAACTCCTCACCGGCATCCTGCGCGACCGCTGGGGTTTCCAGGGCTGGGTGATGACCGACTGGTACGCCGCCCACAGCACCGTCGCCTCGCTCACCGCGGGCCTCGACATGGAGATGCCGAACAGCAGGTACTTCGGAGCCGCCCTCAAGAAGGCGGTCCAGGACGGCGGCGTCTCCGAGGAGTACGTCGACCGGTCCGTACGCCGCGTCCTCACCGCGATGGACGACTTCGGCCTCCTCGACGGCAGCGCCCCGCCCCGCCCTCGCCGCGACCCCGCGGCGGGCGCGGCCGTCGCCCTGGAGGTCGCCAAGGCGGGCGCCACCCTCCTGCACAACAAGAACGCCGCCCTGCCCCTCACCGGCGAGGCCGCCCGCAGCATCGCCGTCATCGGACCCACCGGCTCCCTGCCCTTCGTCAGCGGCGGCGGCAGCGCCCACGTCGTCCCCGACCACGCCGACAGCCCCCTGGAAGCCATCAGATCCCGCGCGGGCAAGGACGCCCGGGTCGTCCACGCACTCGGCGAGGACCTGTACGGCAAACCTCTCCCGAAGAACGCCCTCTCGGCGGGCATCACCCCCGAGGCACAGCGCGTCGCCGCGGGCAGGACCTGGACGTACGACGGCACCCTCACCGTCGAGGACGCCGACGAGTGGACCTTCGTCATCCACTACTCCGGTACGCGGCCCAAGGTGCTCCTCGACGGGAGCGAACTCTTCCCCGTGGTGGCCGGGCTCGCCGAGCAGTTCGCCGGCGGCCTCGTGTCGGCCGCCCCCGACGGCATGGTAGTACGGCGCAAGACACTCGACCTCACCCCCGGCGGTCACCGGATCGAGATCACCGCGAAGGGCGGGGACGCGGGGCAGACTTTCCGGCTGCGGCGCGTCACCGGCGCGACCCGCGGCCAGGACGTCGCCGAGGCCGTACGCGCCGCGTCCGCCGCGCACAGCGTCGTCCTCTTCGCCTACGAGGACGCCACCGAGAACCAGGACCGCACGAGCCTCGTGCTCCCCGGCCACCAGCCGGCCCTGATCGAGGCGGTGACCGCGGCCAACCCGCGCACCACCGTCGTCCTCAACACCTCCTCCTCGACCGCGATGCCCTGGCTGGAGCGCACCGCCGCCGTGCTGCAGATGTACTACCCCGGCCAGGAGGGCGCGGCGGCCACCGCGGCCGTCCTGTTCGGCGACTGCGACCCCGGCGGACGGCTCACCCAGTCCTTCCCGGCCGACGACGAGAGCCACCCCGTCGCCGGTGAACCGCGCCGCTACCCGGGCGTGAGCGGCGTCGAGGAGTACTCCGAGGGCATCCACACCGGCTACCGCTGGTACGACGCCAAGGGCGTACGGCCGCTGTTCCCGTTCGGGCACGGACTCTCGTACACCTCCTTCGCCTACGAGGACCTGGCGGTGGAGCGGACCGGGGACGGGCTGGACGTCGTCTTCACCGTGCGCAACACCGGGCGGCGGGACGGCGTCGACATCCCGCAGGTCTACGTGGGCCCCTCGCCCGACCTGCGCGTCGAGCGCGCCGTACGCGTGCTGAGCGGCTACCGGCGGCTCGCGCTGCGGGCGGGGGAGTCGCGCAGGATCACCGTGCGCGTCGACGCCCGCACGCTGTCCTCGTGGGACCCGCGCAGGTCCGGCTGGGTGCTCGGCACCGGGCGGCGGACCGTATGGATCGGGGCCTCCTCCCGTGACCTGCGGCTCCGTACCACGGTGGCCGTGTGAGGGCCCGGCGGGCCGTCGGACAGGGGGCGTGAACCGGTAGGCTTCCCGGCGTGCGCGCGACCGAGCGCACGCCGGGCCCGGCCCGGACCGCGGTGATGGGGAGGAACCGGCGTTGCACGTCCAGGAATGGCTAGAGACCGTGCCTGCGGTCAGCATCTACGCGCTGGTGGGCCTGGTCATCGGCCTGGAGAGCCTGGGCATCCCGCTGCCGGGCGAGATCATCCTCGTCTCCTCGGCGCTGCTCGCCTCCCAGCACGGTGACATCAACCCCGTGATCCTCGGCGCCTGCGCGACGGCCGGCGCGATCATCGGTGACTCCATCGGGTACGCCATCGGCCGCAAGGGCGGACGCCCGCTGCTGGCCTGGCTCGGCGCGAAATTCCCCAAGCACTTCGGCGAGGGCCATATCGCCACCGCCGAGCGGTCCTTCGAGAAGTGGGGCATGTGGGCCGTCTTCTTCGGCCGCTTCATCGCCCTCCTGCGCATCTTCGCGGGCCCGCTCGCGGGTGTCCTGCGCATGCCGTACTGGAAGTTCCTGATCGCCAACGTCCTCGGCGGCATCATCTGGGCGGGCGGCACCACGGCGGTCATCTACTACGTGGGCGTGGTGGCCGAATCCTGGCTCAAGCGCTTCTCCTGGCTGGGCCTGGTCCTCGCGGTCCTCATCGGCATCACGTCCATGCTGATCATGAAGCGCAAGGCAAAGAAGATGACGGCGGAGCCGAAGGCGGAGCCGGTCCCGGCGACCGACTAGCCCCGCAAGGTCCCCCTCAGGGGCGCGGGGAACGGCGCGCCCAGCCACAACGGACCCGCACTCGGCGTACGGCCCCCTGGGCCCCGGCTGTTCACTGCGGGCCGGTGGGGGCGGGCCGCGCAGTTCCCCGCGCCCCTGAAGGGGCACGCCCTGCC
>NZ_JBHWZP010000235.1:0-14707 GCF_042728395.1 Streptomyces sp. NPDC060205 | reverse complement strand
ATCATCTCGGTGGTCGCCGGAGGCCTGGTGCTGCTGCTGTCGCTGGTGATCTAGCGATCCGGCTCGCAGGTACTCCACAAGTACCCCGGAAAGGTACGGCGATGACCCACCCCCTCTTCGACATCGGCGGCCGTACGGCGCTGGTCACCGGGTCCAGCCGGGGCATCGGCCTCGCGCTGGCCCGGGGCCTCGCGGAAGCCGGCTGCACGGTCGTGCTGAACGGCCGCGACGCCGACCGGCTCACCGAGGCCGCGGCCCGGCTGCCCGGCGAGGTCCGCACGGCGGCCTTCGACGTGACCGACGGTCCGTCGGTGGCCGCCGGGATCGCGGACATCGAGGAGCGGGTGGGCCCGCTGGACATCCTCGTCAACAACGCCGGGATGCAACTGCGGTCCCCCCTCCTTGAGTTCACCGACTCCGACTGGCACCGCATCCTCGACACCAATCTGACCAGCGCGTTCCTGGTGGGCCGTGAGGCCGCCCGGGGCATGACCGCGCGCGGTCACGGCAAGATCGTCAACATCTGTTCCCTGCAGAGCGAGGTGGCACGGCCCGGCATCGCGCCGTACGCGGCCACCAAGGGCGCGCTGAAGATGCTCACCAAGGGCATGTGCGCCGACTGGGGCCCGCACGGGGTGCAGGTGAACGGCCTCGGCCCCGGTTACATCGAGACCGAACTCACCCAACCCCTCGTCGACGACCCGGAGTTCAGCGCCTGGGTCCGCCGCCGGACCCCGGCAGGCCGCTGGGGGCGTACGGAGGACCTGGTGGGTGGCGTGCTGTTCCTCGCCTCCCCGGCGGCGGACTTCGTCAGCGGGCAGATCCTGTACGTCGACGGCGGCATGACCAGCGTCCTCTGAGAGCCGCAGGAAGGGACTGTCCCCATGCTCGGTTGCGTGATCCACGGTCAGGGCGACCTGAGGGTGGACGAACTCCCCGCACCCTCCCCCGGTCCGGGCGAGGCGCTCGTCGCCGTGCGCTACGGCGGGGTGTGCGGATCCGATCTCCACTACTGGCGGCACGGCGGGGTGGGCGACTTCCGGCTCCGCGAGCCGATGGTGCTCGGCCACGAGATCGTGGGCACGGTCCTCGCGTACGGGGCAGGGGCCGGCGCGGCTCCCGCCCCGGGTACGGCGGTCGCGGTGCACCCCGCCACCCCGTGCGGAGTGTGCCCGGAGTGCACGGCCGGCCGCCGGAACGTGTGCCGGGACACCCGCTACCTCGGCAGCGCGGCCCGCACCCCGCACGTACAAGGCGGATTCGCGACCCAAGTCGCCGTTCCCCTAGCCCAGTTGAGGTCGCTGCCGCCGGACCTCCCGCTGCGCCGGGCCGCCCTGGCCGAACCGCTGGCGGTCGCCCTGCACGCGGTGCGCCGGGCGGGCGACCTGCGCGGGAAGCACCTCCTGGTGACCGGCGCCGGTCCCATCGGCTGCCTGGTCGTCGCGGCGGCGAAGGCCGCGGGGGCCGCGCACGTGACGGCGACCGACCTGCTGCCACGGGCACTGGAGTACGCGGTGGCCGCGGGCGCCGACTCCACCGTACGCGCGGACGAGCCGGCCTCTCCCGACGGGCCGTCCGAGGTCGACGCGGCGGTCGAGGCCTCCGGGGTCGCGGCCGGCCTGGACACCTGCCTGCGCCTGGTGCGACGCGGCGGGACCGTGGTCCAGCTGGGCATGCTCCCGCCCGGCCGGAGCGCCTTCCCAGGCAACCTGCTGGTCAGCCGCGAGATCGACCTCAGGGGAGCGTTCCGCTTCGACGAGGAGTTCGACGACGCGCTCACCCTCCTGGCGAGGGAGCCACGCTTCGACGACTTGATCAGCGCGGTTCTCCCCGTCACCGAGGCACCCTCAGCCTTCACCCTGGCAGCGGACAGAACAAAATCCTGCAAGATCCTGCTGGACTTCACCCCCGAGGGGCACGCCTCCTAGGAACAAGCCCCCCAGGTGCGCGGGGAACTGCGCGACCAGCCACCCACAACGCGCCACTTCCGGTCACGACAGGAACCACACGAGCCCCCCAGAAGTCTCCCTTCACGCAAGTGATCACCGTTCACAGCGGAAGAGAGAGCCACCTTGGAAAGCTCACCCCTCCACCCCACCCGCCGAACCGCGCTGGCCCTGAGCGCCGGCGCCGGCGCCGCGCTGGTCACGGGCGCGGCCCCGTCGGCCCACGCGGCGGCGAAGCCGACGTCGAACACGGCGGACCACGACATCGTCAAGGCGCTCGCAGAGCTGGAGCGCACCCACGACGCCCGCCTCGGCGTCTACGCCCACAACACCGCCACGGGCAGGACCGTGCGGTACCGCGCGGACGAGACCTTCCCGATGTGTTCGGTCTTCAAGACCCTCGCCGCCGCAGCGGTCCTGCGGGACCTCGACCGGCGCGGCGAGTTCCTGGAACTGGTGATCCGCTACACCGAGCAGGACCTCACGGACGCCGGGGGCTCCCCGGTGACGGGCCGCCCGGAGAACCTCGCGGGCGGCATGACCGTCGCCGCCCTGTGCCACGCGGCCATGGCGCACAGCGACAACGCCGCGGCGAACCTGCTGCTGCGCGAACTGGGCGGCCCGACCGCGATCACGCGTTTCTGCCGCTCGATCGGCGACCCCGTCACCCGCCTCGACCGGTATGAGCCCGCGCTGAACTCGGCCGAGCCGTGGCGTACGACGGACGTCACCAGCCCCGCCGCGGCCGGGCGGACGTACGCGAAGCTCGCCCTCGGTGACGCGCTCGTGCCCCGGGACAGGCGGCAGCTGACCGAGTGGCTGCTGGCCAACACCACCAGCACGAATCGTTTCCGCAAGGGCCTGCCCGCGGACTGGGCGCTCGGCGACAAGACGGGCACGGGCAAGTACGGCACGACCAACGACGTGGGCATCGCCTGGACGCCGGACGGAGCACCGGTCGTGCTGTCGGTCCTGTCCACCACGTCCGACCCGGACGCCCCGATGGACGAACCGCTGATCGCCGGGGCGGCCGGCCTCCTGGCGGCGGCGCTGGGCTAGGACGGGGCCAGGGCTGGGCCACGGCCCGTCGACAGGTGCCGTCCGCCGATCACGGCCGCCAGAGCGGATGCTCCCGCTCGGCCCACTCCCGGCTGACCGAGCCCGTCCGCAGTCCCCGCCGGGACTCCGGGCGGGCGAGGGCCATCCCGATGTGCCCCGCGAGGACGAGTCCGATGGTCAGCGCGAGCCAGTCGTGGACGAAGGTGGCGCTCGTGCGCCAGACCAGCGGCGCGAGATGCGTGAACCACATCAGCAGCCCCGTGCCGACCATGACCAGCACGGCCCCGGCGATCCAGGCCGCGTACGTCTTCTGCCCGGCGTTGAACTTCCCGGCCGGCCGGGACTCGGGCCGGGCGTCGCGGCGCAGCGCGGAGCGCAGCCAGACCCGGTCGTGCGGGCCGAAGCGGTTGAGCAGCCGCAGGTCCGCCCGGAAGGCGCGCGAGGCGAGCCCGGCGAGGACGGGCACGGGAAGCAGCAGCCCGGACCACTCGTGCACGCGCACGACCAGCTCGCGGCGGCCGACGAGTTCGGCGAGCTGGGGCAGGTAGAGGCAGCCCGCGGTCAGCACGCACAGCCCCATCAGGAGGGCGGTCGTGCGGTGCACCCAGCGTTCGGCGGGCGTGAAGCGGCGCACCCGCAGCGCGCCCGCGAGCCGCTCCCCGGCCTCCGAGGCGGCTTCCGGTGCGGCTTCCGAAGGGGCCTCCGGTGCGGCTCCCGCTGTCTTCAACGCGTCGGTCTCAGGTGGTCTCATCGTCACGTCCGTTCGACCGGCCGACCCACGCGTCCACGTCGTAACCCCGCTCTTCCCAGTAGCCGGGGCGGACGTCCGAGGTGACGGTGATGCCGGAGAGCCACTTCGCCGATTTGTAGAAGTACATGGGGGCCACGTAGAGGCGGACGGGGCCGCCGTGGGCGTGGTTGATGTCCTTGTCCTGCATGCGCAGGGCGACCAGGACATCGGCGCGGCGGGCCTGGTCCAGGGTCAGGCTCTCCGAGTACGCCCCGTCGAAGCAGGTGAAGCGCACCGCCCCGGCCGTGGGGCGCACCCCCGCGGCGTCCAGCAGCCGGGACAGGCGTACCCCTTCGAAGGGGGTGTCGGGCACCCGCCAGCCGGTGACGCACTGGACGTCACGGACCATCCGCGTCTGCGGCAGGGCGCGCAGGTCGGACAGGGTGTACGTGCCGGGGTGGTCGACCAGGCCGTCGATCCTCAGGCGGTACGAGTCCTCGTCCTTGTGCGGGACGGAGGAAGTGACCGAGTAGTAGCGGAAGCCGCCGCCGTTGGGGAGCAGTCCGGTCAGTCCGGTGGGGTCCTTGTCGGCGGCGCTGCCGAGGAAGGATTCCAGGCCGCGCTGCAGGGTGGGCGCGGTGGCCACACCGAGGGCGCCGAGTCCGAGCATCCCGAGCATGAGCCGGCGCCCCACCGGGGCACCGCCCTCTTCCGGACCGCCCGATACGGGGTTGCCCGATCCGAGGTCTCCCGCTGCCGCTGACGAAGGTTCCGGTTTCACACACCGATTCGAGCACCCCCGGCCGCCAGAAGCCAGCGGCCGAGGGTGCCCGTCAGACATCCGTAAGGACTTCTTACGCGTTTCTCAGGGACCGCGTCCGTCAGGAAGGGGCGATCGGGGGCGGGCGATCGGGGGCGGGCGGTCAGGAACGGACGGTCAGGCGTCGGCCCCCGCCGCCTTGTCCAGCGTGTCCATCTTGTCCAGCTGGAACGCCTCGTTGCCGAGCCCGATGCCGGCGTACGCCTCGGGCTTGCGGGCGCGCAGGAACAGGCCCTGGGCGACGCCCGCGGCGGCGGCCAGCACGATGATGCCGGGGAGCAGCCAGCTGAGTGCGGAGCCGGGTCCCGCGCCCACCAGGACGTCGAAGTCCTTGATCGTGTAGACGGCGATGACGAGGAGGGAGAGGCCCGCGATCACCGAGCAGGCCAGGCGCCAGGCCTGGGCTCGCCCGGCGCCCCGGCGGACGAAGAAGACGACGACGGAGAGCGAGGCGGCGGCCATCAGCACGATGACGCCGAGCGCGCCGACGTTGCCCATCCAGGTGAAGAGGTGCAGGACGGGCGCGGTCGGGTCGCCGGCCGGCTTGTCGTCGGCGACGGCGAACGCCACGACGGCCACCACGGCGACGGCCGACTGGAGCAGTGAGCCCGTGCCGGGCGCGCCGCTCGCGCCCGTGGTCCGGCCGAAGGCGGCGGGCAGCAGTCCTTCGCGGCCCATGGCGAAGGCGTACCGGGCGACGACGTTGTGGAAGCTGAGCATCGCGGCGAACATGCCGGTCACGAAGAGCACATGGAGCACATCGGTGAACGTGTCGCCGAGCCGTGACTCGGTCAGGAAGAACAGCAGTCCGGCGCTCTGTTTCCGGGAGGCGCCCACGATCCCGGCGGGGCCCGCGGCGACGGTCAGGGCCCAGGAGCTGAGTGCGAAGAAGACGGCGACGAAGCCGATCGCGAGGAACATCACGCGGGGGACCAGGATGTGCGGGCGGCTGGTCTCCTCCGCGTACACGGGGGCCTGTTCGAAGCCGAGGAACGCGGCGATGCAGAAGCACAGGGCGGTGCCGAGGCCCGCCCCGCCGAGGGTGTCCGGGTTGAAGGCGTGCAGCGACAGACCTTCCTTGGCGGGGTCGGCGACGGCCGCGATGTCGAAGATCACGACGAGGGCGACCTCGATGAGCAGCAGCACCCCGAGCACGCGCGCGTTCACGTCGATCTTGAGCCAGCCGAGGGCGCCGACGAGGACGGCGGCCAGCAACGCCGGTATCCACCAGGCGAGTTCGATGTCGAGGTAGGTGGCGAACAGGCCGGACACCTCGAAGCCGAAGATGCCGTAGATGCCGACCTGGAGCGCGTTGTAGGCGACGAGCGCGACCGCCGCGGCCCCCGAGCCCGCCAGGCCGCCGAGTCCTCGGGAGATGTACGCGTAGAAGGCGCCCGCGTTGTGGACGTGGCGGCTCATCTCGGCGTACCCGACGCTGAAGAGGACGAGTACGGCGCCGAGCAGGACGAAGAGCAGCGGCTGTCCGACGATGCCCATCACCGCGAATGTAGTGGGCATGACACCTGCGACCACCATGAGAGGGGCGGTCGCCGCGAGGACGGAGAGCAGCAGGCCCCCCGTACCGAGCCGGTCGGAGCGCAGGGCCCGGTCCTGGCCCTTGAAGGTACTGATGCCGCTGTCGGCGGCTGCCGGTCTGCTCGTGCCCGTCGTCATGGCGGGATCGTCCTTTCGGCTGACAGGCTGCTGCCTGACTGGGTGGCTTGCTTTCTTGCTGACTTTCTTGCCGGCTTGCTGACTTTCTTTCTTGCCGGCCTGCTGACTTGCCGGGTGTCGTTCAGACCGTGCCGAGCACGCTCTCGCGTGCGGCGCGGAAGGCCTGGTGCGGGTCCCGGCCGGGGTACGACCAGGGCACCGCGGTGGCATGCGGTCCGATGCGGTGGAACAGGGCGGCGGCCTCGGCGCCCCGGCCCTCGCAGAACTTGGCGTGGACGAGGAAGTTGAGGTCGAGCCGGCTGCGCGGATGGTCGTCGCGCTCCCACTCCAGCCACCAGTCGAAGGCCGACTTCATCACCTGGCGCGCCCGGCGCCCCACCCAGTGCCCGGAGGCCACCGGGTCAGGGGACTCGCTGCCCGCGGCGGCCAGGACGCGATAGCGCTCGGCGTGCGCGACGACGGGCAGGATCGCGAGCGGCGAGTCGGCGGGCGCCTGTTCGGCGGACCAGGTCGCGAAGTCGTAGACCTCGTGCAGCGGGTCCTGCCCGGACTCGGGGCGCCGCTCGGCGAGCCGGGCCACCATCAGATGGTGGGCGTGGTGGTGGTCGGGGTAGCGGTGGCGGACCTCGTCGAAGAGCTGCACCACGTCCTGGTCGGCGCCCAGGACGCGCTCCAGCATCAGCAGTCCGAGCCAGGGCGTGGGATCGGCGGGCAGCGCCTCGGCCGCCACACGGCACGCCTCACGCGCCCTGGCCGGCTTCTCCTTGCCGTTCAGGGCGCGTTGCACGGTGGTGACGGCGAGCAGCACGGCGGCGTCGGCCGACTCGGGTTCGGCGAGCTGCCAGTCGCGGGCCCAGGCGAGCGTGCCGCTCTCCTGGGCGAGGGTCGTGACGCGGTGGCCCCGGCGGTCCCAGTCGTCACCGGTCGTGGCCAGCAGAGCGCGCACGGCGGTCCACCGCCCCTGGGCCAACGCGGCGCGGGCGGCGACGAGTTCGGTGTCGTCGAGTGCGGCGTCGAAGGGCTGGACCGCGCGCCTGCGGGCGCGGCCGAGGGGCGGCGGAGGTGGGGACACCGCGGAACTCCCTCGCACGACGCGGATATTCAGGTCTGGTGTGCATGACCGGTGTGTGGCCGGTCGGCCGTCACCGCTGACTGGTTCTGTCAGCGCGCGGTCACGGACAGCCAACCCCTCGTTACGGGTTCACGTCAAGGCCCTCCGGTCGCTGACACGCGTCAACCCGGGCCCCAGCGACGTGAGTTGGGCCGCACCGTCAGTCCACGGCCTTCGCCGCGGCCCGTCCCGCCGTGCGCCCGGAGAACAGGCAGCCGCCCAGGAACGTCCCTTCGAGGGCCCGGTAGCCGTGCACTCCGCCGCCGCCGAAACCGGCCGCCTCCCCTGCCGCGTACACCCCGGACAGCGGGTCGCCGCCCTCGGTGAGCACCTGGGACGAGAGGTCGGTCTCCAGGCCGCCGAGCGTCTTGCGGGTGAGGATGTTGAGGCGGACGGCGACCAGCGGGCCGGCCTTGGGGTCGAGGATGCGGTGCGGGGTCGCCGTGCGGGTCAGCCGGTCCCCGAGGTAGGCGCGGGAGCCGCGGACGGCCGTCACCTGGAGGTCCTTGGTGAAGGGGTTGGCGATCTCGCGGTCGCGCGCGGTGATCACGCGGCGCAGCTCCGCCTCGTCGATGAGCGGCTCCTTGGTGAGCGCGTTCATCCCGCGGACGAGTGCGGGGAGGTCCTTCTCGACGACGAAGTCGACGCCCTTGTCCATGAACGCCTGCACCGGCCCCGGCACGTCGGCCCGCGCCCGCTGGAAGACGCCCTTGACGGACTTGCCGGTGAAGTCGGGGTTCTGCTCGGAGCCGGAGAGCGCGAACTCCTTGCCGATGATCTTCTGGTCGAGCACGAACCACGTGTAGTCGTAGCCCGTACCCATGATGTGCTCCAGCGTGCCGAGCGTGTCGAAGCCCGGGAACAGCGGGACGGGGAGCCGGTTGCCGCGGGCGTCCAGCCAGAGCGAGGAGGGGCCGGGGAGGATACGGATGCCGTGCTTGTCCCAGACGGGGTTCCAGTTCTGGATGCCCTCGGTGTAGTGCCACATGCGGTCGCGGTTGATGAAGTGCGCGCCCGCGTCCTCCGCGACACCGAGCATCCGGCCGTCCACGTGCGCGGGCACCCCGGAGATCATCCGCTCGGGCGGGGCGCCCAGGCGCGCGGGCCAGTTGGCGCGTACGAGGTCGTGGTTGCCGCCGATGCCGCCCGAGGTGACGATCACCGCCTGGGCCCGCAGCTCGAAGGCGCCGGTGACCGTGCGGGCGCTGGCCCGGCCCCGCTCCACGTTCGACGGCTCCAGGATCTCGCCGCTCACCGTGTCGACCGCGCCCGCGCTGCGCGACAGACCGGTCACGCGGTGGCGGAACTTCAGCTGGACGAGGCCGCGCGCCACGCCCTCGCGGACCCGCCGCTCGAAGGGGGCGACGATCCCGGGGCCCGTACCCCAGGTGATGTGGAAACGTGGCACGGAGTTGCCGTGGCCGTTCGCGTCGTAGCCGCCGCGCTCGGCCCAGCTGACCACCGGGAACCAGCGCACGCCCTGCTTGTGGAGCCAGCCGCGCTTCTCACCGGCCGCGAAGTCGACGTACGCCTCGGCCCATTTGCGGGGCCAGTGGTCCTCCGGACGGTCGAAGGCCGCGGTGCCCATCCAGTCCTGGAGGGCCAGCGCACGGCTGTCCTTGATCCGCATGCGGCGCTGTTCGGGCGAGTCCACGAAGAACAGGCCGCCGAACGACCAGTGCGCCTGGCCGCCGATCGACTGCTCCGGCTCCTGGTCGAGGAGGATCACCTTGCGCCCCGCGTCGACGAGTTCCGCGGTCGCCGCGAGCCCGGCGAGCCCCGCTCCGATCACGATCACATCTGCGTCGTACGCCATGAGCGGGTCCTCCTGCGGCTTGTTACCGACCGGTCGTTACTGATCGGTCAGATCCTTGGGCAACGGAGTGACCCAGTCAACTGCCGGGCCACGGGTACTCGGGCTACAGTCGATCGCAACCACACCCCGCCCCGTCACCGTCCGAAGTCTTGAGGTACGCAGCGTGTCGGTTCTGGTTCTCGTCCTCGCCGTCGGCGCGGCCTGCTGTCTGGGCGTCGGTTTCGTCCTCCAGCAGAACGCGGCGTCGCACGCTCCCCTGGGCGACTTCCTCTCCCCCCGGCTGCTCCTCGACCTCGTGAAGGTACCGCGCTGGCTCGGCGGCATCGGGTTCATGGCCGCGGGCATGGCGCTCGGCGCGATCGCGCTGGCGCACGGTGAGGTGTCCCTCGTCGAGCCGCTGCTCGCCACGAATCTGCTCTTCGCCCTCGTCCTCTCCCGGCGCCAGACCCGCCAGCCGCTCGGCAGACAGGGCTGGGGCGGCCTCCTGCTGCTGGCCGGCGGGGTGACGGCCTTCATCGTGGCGGGACAGCCGCGGGGCGGCGACGCGATCTCCGACCCGGTACGGCACTGGCTGATCATCGGCGTGATGGTGGGCCTCGCCCTGCTGCTCACGGCGTACGCCAAACGGTCCCGGCTCAGCTCGGGACCGGCGCTCGGGGTCGCGGCGGGGCTGCTGTACGGGGTCCAGGACGCGCTCACCCGGGTGAGCGGGACCCGCTTCTCCGACGGCGGCTGGGTCGCGCTCGCCACGAGCTGGCAGCTGTACGCGGTCGTCGCCCTCGGGATCACCGGGCTCGTGCTCGTCCAGAGCGCCTTCGAGACCGCGCCGCTGCGGATGTCGCTGCCCGCGCTCACCGCCGCGCAACCGCTCGCCGGGATCGTCTGCGGGGTGGGTTTCCTCGGGGACCGGCTGCGGGCCGACACCGGGGCGCTCGCCTGGGAGGCCGCCGGGCTCGCCGGGATCGTGGTGGGGGTCGTCCTGCTGGGCCTGCATCCCGCGATGCCGAACGGGGTGGCGCTCAAGGAGCGGCTGCGGGACCTGCAGCCGCGCTGATCCCTCACCGGCCCGGGCGGGCCGGAGACGGGCTGCTTTGATGGGCGGATGAGTTCCGCTGACGAGATTCTCGACGTCGTCGACGAGCACGACGAGGTGGTGGGCCGGGCCCGGCGCGCGGACGTGTACGCGCGCGGGATGCGGCACCGATGCGCGTTCATCCAGGTGAGAGACGCGCAGGGGCGCCTGTTCGTGCACCGGCGCACGTCGACCAAGCTGGTGTTCCCCTCCCTGTACGACATGTTCGTCGGCGGGGTGGTGGGCGCGGGCGAGAGCTACGACGAGGCGGCGCTGCGGGAGGCCGAGGAGGAGCTGGGGGTGTCCGGGCTGGACCGGCCGTCCTTCCTGTTCAAGTTCCTGTACGAGGACGGGGCCGGGAAGAGCTGGTGGTCGGCCGTGTACGAGGTGCGGTGCGAGGTGGCTGTGCGGCCCCAGGTGGAGGAGGTCGCCTGGCATGCGTTCCTCTCCGAGCAGGAGGTGGAGGAGCGGCTGGGGGTGTGGGAGTTCGTGCCGGACGGGCTCGCCGCGTACGCGCGGCTGCGGGCGTTTCGAGAGGGGGCGGCGGGGGCGGGCTGAGGTGCGTGCACCTGTGCGGGCCGGTGGGGGCTGGTCGCGCAGTTCCCCGCGCCCCTGAAAAGACAAAAGATTGCGCCGTTCCCCGCGCCCCCGAAAACGACAAGATTGCGCCGTTCCCCGCGCCCCCGGACGGGGCCGGTAGGGTCGCTCGTGTGATCGAGTTTGTGCGAAACGTCCGGTTGTGGTTCGCGCCTGCGCGGATCGAGGAAGAAGGGGTCACCCCCGACTACCGGTTCTCGCTGGCGAACGAGCGGACGTTCCTGGCGTGGCTGCGGACCTCGCTCGCCCTGATCGGCGGCGGCTTCGCCGTGGACCAGTTCCTGCCGGATCTGCGCTGGGAGTGGCGGGCCGGACTGGCACTCGGGCTGCTGGCCGCGGGCGTGCTGTGCGCGCTGCGGTCGGTGAACCACTGGGTGCGCTGCGAGCGCGCCATGCGCAGGGGCGAGGACCTGCCGGTGTCCCGCTTCCCCGCCCTGCTGAGCATCGGCGTCGCCCTGGTGGCCGTCGCGATGGTGGTCGTCGTACTGGCGGGGTGGGAGTAGTGACGGCCGGCGCCGGCGGGCCCGGGGGCCGGGACCCGGGGCTCCAGCCGGAACGCACCCGGCTGGCCTGGCGGCGGACGACCCTCGCGGCGACCGTGGCCGCCGTGCTCGCCGGCAAGTCGGCCCTGCGCGACGGACCGGGCGTGACCGCGCTGATCGTGTGCGCGCTGTGCTGTGCGCTGTGGCTGGGCTTCCTCGCCGTGGCGCACCGGCGGATCCGCGCACTGTCCGGCGGCGTACCCCCGGCGGCGTTCACCCCGAGGCACGCGAGCACCGCCGCCCTGTGCACGATCGCGCTGGCAGTCTGCGCGGCGGCGCTGGTCTTCTAGTTCTCGCTCTTCGACAGCCCTCATCCTCCGGAGATCCGGGGCCGATTCTGTGCCGTTTTGGGCGGATGTATTGCGGTTCGGGTGACTAGCCTGGCCGATGTCACACTCCGCACCTCCGAAGGCGAGCGAGCACCTTGACCACCACGCTTCACCACGAGCACCCCTCCCACCAGCACACCCACGGCCCGGACTGCGGGCACGCCGAGGTGCCGCACGGCGACCACGTCGACTACGCGCACGACGGGCATCTGCACCGCGGGCACGCGGAGCACTGGGACGAGTGCGAGCCGGCCGGGCACGTCTCCCACGCCGGGCACGACCACGAGCACGGCGACGGCTGCGGGCACCCGGCGGTGCCGCACGGCGACCACGTCGACTACGTTCATGACGGTCACCGCCACGCCCGTCACGAGGGGCACTGGGACGACCACTAGGCAGCCGAGCGGCACGGGGCCCGACGGCCCCGTGGAGATCCAGGGACCCCCGGGCCGCAGGTGACGGCCCGGGGGTCTCCCATGGTCTTTCATGGTCCTGCGCGGCCGAGACGCCGGTCACGTTTCGTTCGCCCACTGGACGGCATACCGACCGGTCGGCATCATGTGAGGGGAGTCCCGATCCCCGCCTACGGAGGAAACACGATGAGTCCAGACCACCCGCCAGGTCTCGATCTCGACCGGCTGCGCGGCCTGCTCGACGGCGAGCGGCCCGGACTGGTCGACGGCCCGCTGACCGGCCGGCTGATCGAGGGCGGACGGTCGAACCTCACGTACGCGGTCACGGACGGCACCTCCAGGTGGGTCGTGCGCCGGCCGCCGCTCGGGCACGTCCTGGCCACCGCGCACGACATGAAGCGCGAGCACCGGGTGATCAGCGCGCTGCACCCGACCGCCGTACCCGTGCCGCGCACACTCCTGCTGTGCGAGGACACCGAGGTGCTGGGCGCGCCGTTCTACGTCATGGACTTCGTCGAGGGCACGCCCTACCGGACCGCCGAGCAGCTCGCCCCGCTCGGCCCGGAGCGCACGCGCGGCGCGGTGCTCGGCCTCGTCGACACCCTGGTCGAGCTGCACGCCGTGGACCCCGCCGAGGTGGGCCTCGCCGACTTCGGCCGGCCCGAGGGCTTCCTCGACCGGCAACTGCGGCGCTGGGGCAAGCAGCTGGACGCCTCACGCAACCGCGAGCTGGCCGGGATCGACGAACTGCACGCCGCCCTCGGACGCGAGCTGCCGCACTCCCCCACCGCCACCGTCGTGCACGGCGACTACCGCCTCGACAACGTGCTGATCGGCGAGGACGACCGGATCAGGGCGATCCTCGACTGGGAGATGTCCACGCTGGGCGACCCCCTCACCGACCTGGGCCTGCTGGTCATGTACAGCATGCCGCTGGGGCTGGCCGACTCCCCCGTCTCCACGACCGCGACGGCCGCCGGACACCCGTCGCCGGCCGAGCTGATCGAGCGGTACGCCGCGCGCTCGGGGCGCGACGTGTCCGCCGTCGCCTGGTACACGGCGTTCGCCTGGTTCAAGCTCGCCGTGATCCTGGAGGGCATCCACTACCGCTACACGCTCGGCCAGACCGTCGGCGCGGGCTTCGACCGTATCGGCGACCTGGTGCCCGTGTTCATCGAGCACGGCCTGACCACCCTTCAGGAAGGCTGACCGCATCATGGACTTCGCGTTCGACGCACGCACCGAGGAACTGCGTGCCAAGCTGCTCGCCTTCATGGACGAGTACGTCTATCCGGCGGAGGAGGTCGCGCACGAGCAGCGCCAGTTGCTGGCCTCGCCGTGGGACACCCCCGCCGTGGTCGAGGAGCTGAAGGCCGAGGCCCGCCGTCAGGGCCTGTGGAACCTCTTCCTGCCGGACTCCGAGTACGGGGCCGGGCTGACGAACCTCCAGTACGCGCCGCTCGCCGAGATCACCGGCCGCTCCCCGCAGCTGGCGCCCACCGCGCTGAACTGCGCCGCGCCCGACACCGGGAACATGGAGGTGCTCAGCCAGTTCGGTGACGAGCAGCAGCGCAAGCAGTGGCTGGAGCCGTTGCTCGCCGGTGAGATCCGGTCGGCGTTCGCGATGACCGAGCCGGAGGTGGCCTCCTCCGACGCCACCAACATCACCACGCTGATCGAGCGGACCTCCGGCGGCGGTGCGGACGGCGGCGACGAGTACGTGGTCACCGGGCGCAAGTGGTACATCTCCGGGGCCATGAACCCTGACTGCAAGATCTTCATCGTGATGGGCAAGACGGACCCCGAAGGGTCCGACATCCGCCGTCAGCAGTCGATGATCCTGGTGCCGCGCGACACCCCGGGCGTCGAGGTGAAGCGCGCGATGCAGGTGTACGGCTACGAGGACCACTCCCACGGCGGTCACGCGGAGGTCGTCTTCCACGGGGCGCGCGTCCCGGCCGCGAACCTCATCGGCGAGGAGGGCGGCGGCTTCGCCATCGCGCAGGCGCGGCTCGGGCCCGGCCGTATCCACCACTGCATGCGGCTGATCGGCATGGCCGAGCGGGCCATCGAGCTGATGTGCCGGCGGGCCCTGGCCCGTGAGGCGTTCGGCAAGTCGCTGGCCCAGCAGGGGGTCGTGCACAACTGGATCGCGGACGCGCGGGTCGCCGTCGAGCAGCTTCGGCTGCTGGTGCTGAAGACGGCCTGGATGATGGACACCGTGGGCAACAAGGGGGCGCACACGGAGATCCAGGCGATCAAGATCGCTACGCCTCGGACGGTGGTCGACATCATCGACAAGGCGGTTCAGCTGCACGGTGCGGGGGGTGTGAGTCAGGACTTCCCCCTGGCCGAACTGTGGGCGGGCGCCCGCACCCTGAAGCTGGCCGACGGGCCGGACGAGGTGCATCAGCGGTCGCTGGCGCGGCATGAGCTGAAGAAGTACGTCTGATCCACTGGCGAGGTGGCGGGGTGGCCGGGGTGGGGTTTTCGCCCCCGCCGCCCCTACCCTTCCCGTCACTGCATGGGGGCTGCGCCCCCTCGCCCCCTGATCGCGCTGCGCGCTCGTCCTCAAACGCCGGACGGGCTGAAAATCAG
>NZ_JBHWZP010000234.1:0-14741 GCF_042728395.1 Streptomyces sp. NPDC060205 | reverse complement strand
CCTCAAAAACGGGGCTGCGCCCCTGCTTTTGCCCCTTAGGGGCGCGGGGAACTGCGCGGGCAACCCCCGCCGGCCCGCAGGTTTCACGGGCGCGCGGTCCCCAGGGGCGCAGCGCCGGCCCCGGGCCGCGCTAGTCCCGAGGGAGCAGCGGGCCCAGAGGCCCGAGGTCGAGGTTCAGGTCCTCGGGGCGAAGCCCGTACCGATCGCGGAGCTCCGCCATCCGGTCGTCCAGCAGCATCAGCGTGAGCCCGATCCGCTCCTCCTGGTCCTCGGACAAGTCACCCGTGTCGAACCGCCGAACGGCCTGCCGTTCCATCAACTGCCGCAGCAACTCGACCACGGTCAGCACCAGCTTGATCAGGTCCCGCTCCACCGTGTCGGGTTCGAGGTCCAGCCGGCTCCGCCTGGCCTCCCTGCCCGCCCCGGTGCCGAGGACCGCGTCGTCCACCACCCTCCGGAGCGACTCTCCACCGCTCACAGCATCTCCTCCCACGGCGCGGGAACGTTCTCGTTCACCGAGCTGATCAGCGCGTTCAGATCGATCCGTACGAGATCGACGTCCGCGATCCGCAGGGTGAGGTCTCCGGTGATGACGACCCCGCCCGCGAGCAGCCGGTCGAGGAGGTCGACGAGGGCGACCTCCCGGCGTTCCACGACGGTCACGCGTCCTCCCCGCTGAACGAGTAGGCGGCCCACGGACCGGTCAGCTCGACGCGCAGCCCCGGCGCGTCGTCCTTCGTACGGTCCACCAGTTCCACGAACGCCTCGGATTCGGTGCGCGGCACCAGATAGGCGGCGTTCAGGATGTTGCGGCCGGGCGCGCGGGAGAGCGCCGAGTTCTGCGGGGCGTGGATCCGGGTGTCCTCCGCGTACCCGGAAAGGGACTCGTGGAGCCGGCGCGAGAACTCCTCTGCCCGCTCCCACTTCTCCTCGCTCTCCCTGCGCTGGTTGCGCCGCTGCCGCAGATAGTCGCGCCCGGAGCCCGCCGTCCTGGCAGGAGGGGAGGCCGGCCGCGCACCCGAACCCTCGGCGACCGACGCGTTCCCGGCGTCCTCCGTGGGTTCCGAGTACACCTTCACGCCCCACTCGACCCGCCCGTCGAGCCGGCCGAGGGTGCGCTGGAACATGTCCGCGCGTTCCTCCAGCATCGACCGGACGCCGCTGTCGTCCCGGAACACCGTGGCGAGCCGGAGCGGCAGCGGCGAGGTGACGACGGTGAGCGCGTCGATCACGTTCTGGTGGGCCCGCGCGGTCGCGCCGAGCCAGTCCAGGTCCTCCAGGTGGGCCCGCAGCGGTTCCTCCGCGAAGTCCTCCTCGGGCACCTGGCCGACGAGGGCGACCAGGTCGCCGTGGACCAGCTGCTTGGGCGGTACGCCGGCCACCCCTGTCAGCTGGGCCGGCAGGGGCGTACCGAAGGGGCGGCAGACGGCGTACACGTAACGCAGACCACTCATCCTTGTGCTTCCTTCTCCGACTTCTGTGACCGCTGCGAACTCTGTGTCTGCTCCGCGGGTTGGCTTCCGCCCGCGGTCACTTCGCCGCGCGCGTTCTCCAGTTCGGCCACATGTGCACGCAACTCCGCGTTCTCCCGCGCGAGTTCGTCGCGTCCGGCGCGGGAGGACAGCTGCGGATCGGTCTCCCACCAGTCGATGCCCATCTCCTTCGCCTTGTCGACGGAGGCGACGATGAGCCGCAGTTTGATGGTGAGGAGTTCGATGTCGAGCAGGTTGATACGGATGTCACCCGCGATAACGATGCCCTTGTCCAGGACCCGTTCGAGGATGTCCGCGAGGTTGGCGCCGCCGCCGTTCCCGTAGGGGTCGGGCAGGCGCTGAGCCGTGGTCATCGACGGCCCCGGGCCCCGGCGGGCTCAGGTTCGCGCTCGTCCGCCTCCTCGTCCTCCGGGATTTCCTCGTCCTCGTACTCGGCCTCGGGCGCGTCCTCCTCGTAGGCCTCCTCGTCCTCCGGGACCTCTTCGTCCTCGTACTCGGCCTCGGGGGCGTCCTCGTCCTCGTACGCCTCCTCGTCCTCGGGCAGTTCGTCCTCGGCGGGCTCCTCGTTCTCCGGAGCCTCCTCCTCGGCCGAGCCTTCCGCGTCCTCGGAACCGTCCTCGGAACCGTCCTCGGAGGTCTGTTCGGCTTCCTCCTCCTCCGCTACCGCGTCCTCGTGGCTCGTGACGACCTCGCCGTCGCGGATCTCGCCGCGCCAGCCGTCCTCCGCCTCGCCCTTGATGGTGATGAACCGGGCGAAGTGCTTGAGGTCGAGGCGTGCCCTGCGGCCCTGGGCGCGCCAGATGTTGCCGGTCTTCTCGAACAGCCCCTTGGGGTAGTACTCGATGACCAGCAGCACGCGGGTGAGGTTCTCGGCGAGCGAGTGGAAGGTGACGACGCCCTTGGTGGTGCCCTTGGCGCCCTCGGACGTCCAGCTGATCCGCTGGTCCGCCACCTGTTCGGTGGTGTGCGCCTTCCAGCTGCGGTTGGACCAGAAGATCTTCATCTGCCAGTCGGACGTGGTGTCGTCGGCGCGGTTCGCGCTCTTGACGCCCCGGGCGAAGTTGCTGAAGTCCTGGTACTGGGTCCACTGGTCGTAGGCCGTGCGCAGCGGCACGCCCACGTCGATGAACTCCATGATGACGGTGGGCTTCTTGCCGGCGCCGCCCTTGCGCTTGCCGCCCTTGCCGCCGGTCAGGTTCTTGAAGGCGCCGACCACGCTGTCCTTGGCCTTGCCCGCGCCGAGTTCCAGCGCGGTGCGCATCGGCCCCTTGCCGTCGGCGAGCTTGCGGCCGCCGTCGAGGGCGAGCTTGGCGAAGCCGGGGCTGTCGCCTGAGGCGATGTCGTTGAGCTTGCCCGTGGTCTGGCCGAGCTTGGTCCCGACGCCGACCAGGGCCCGCTGGACCTGGGCGGCGAGGTAGGCCTGGGCCTCCTCCTTGAGCCGGTCGACCGCCTCGCTCTGCGCGAGCGAGGTCAGCGGGTTGCTCTTGGCCTTGCTGGTCGCGGACCCGAGGGTGTCAGTCATCGTCGCCGCCTCCCCTCGTCGTACGGGCCCGGGTGGTGCGGCGCGTGGCGGTCTTCGCCGCGGCCGTCTTCCTGCCCGGAGCCTTCTTCGCGGCCCTGGCCGCCGTCTTCTTCGCCGGAGCCTCGTTGCCGGGGCTGCGCTTCTCGGCGGTCTTCTTCGCGGGCGCCTTCGCGCTCTTCTTCGCGGGAGCCCGCTTGCGCGGCCGGGGCTTCTCGTCGTCCCCGGCGGTCTTGTCGTCCGCGTCGCGGGTGTCGCGGCCGGAGTCGTCCGAGTCCGGGTCGTCGTCGTGCTCGTACTCGTCGTCGTCGTATTCGACGCCGTCGTACTCGTCGTCCGGTTCCTCGTCCCGCTTGCGGCGCTTCTTGCCGCCGACCCCGGGCACGTCCGGGACCGCGTCGGGCACGACGCCCGCGAGCTGGTCCTGCACCTGGCTGGTCCGTCCGTGCAGCCGGTCGGCGAGGCCGGTGATCTGGCGCTCGACGAGTGCTCCGGTGGCGGCCTTGCCCACGCCGCGCAGGTCCCCGCGCAGCTGGTCGCCGATCTCCTTGAACTGCGGGTTGTTCTGCAGCTGTGTGGAGACCAGGTCCGCGAGCGCCCGCGGGCTGAGGTGCATGCGCTTGCCCGCCACCATGGTGCCGACGGCGAAGGCCAGCTTCATCTTCTTCGTACGTCCGAGGACGTATCCGGCCCCTACGGCGAGGCCAAGCCCTAGTCGGTTCATCGTGTAGTCCCGTTGTTGCCTGCTCCGGTGCTCCTGGTCATGGCTATCTCCAGCCTGTCGAGGAGCTCGTCCTCCATGCGGTCGAACTCCGCTTCGTCGATCTCGCCGGCCTCAAGGCGTTCCTCAAGATGGCCGAGTTCGGCGCGGACCGCCGCCGGGTCGTAGTACTGGCGCTCGGCCTCGTTCACCACCTGTTCCATGGCCCAGAGGCTGCCGCGCACGGGGGCGAACGGCAGCATCAGGACCTCTCCGATCAGCCCCATGTCATCAACTCCGTTTGTCAGAGGTTCAGTTGGTCGCCTGCGCGGGCTCGGAAGGGCCCGGCTCGACGAAGCTGTAGGGGGGCAGCGGCCCATGGACCCGCAGGTCCAGGTGCGGGTGCGCCTTGCGTACCTCTTCGACGGCGTCGATGAACGTGCCGGCCGTGTCGCGGTCCACGAGGAAGGACAGGTTGGCCAGCCAGCCGGTGGACTCGGGGCCCACGCTGACGGACGCGGCGGCCGGCTCCAGCGCCCGCTGGATGTCGGCGGCGTCCTCGACCTCGCGGTTCTTCACGGCGGCGACCACCATCTCGCCGAGCCGCAACTTCTCGTCGTAATTGCCGCCGCCCGCGCTGCGGTTGGCCTCGGTGAGGGCCCTGACGTCCGGGTTCTCGGACATCACGCGGTGCAGTACGGCCTCTTCGTCGTGCGTGGCCTTGACGTTGTACTCGACCTTGCCCGCGAGCGCGTCGAGGCGCTCCTTGAAGTGGTCCGCGCGCTCGGCCAGAACGCCGGCCACGGCCGCGTCGTCCGTCGAGACACTGCCGAAGCGCATGGGCAGCACCGGGCCGCCCGCGCCCGCCTCGGCGAGCACGTTCTGGTGGGCGAGCAGGTCCCTGCGCTTGGGCCGCAGCCCCTCGGGCGCGTCGCTGACGACCGCGGCGAGGTCACCCTCCTTGATGACGCGCACCGGCAGCGCCGGCTCACCGACGCCTTCCGTGCCGTCCGGGAGCGCAGGCAGCGAACTGGACGTGATGCCGTAGACGTACGTGCTCACTCCTGCTCCTCCTTGCGGCGCGAGGCGGCGGTCTTACGGGTCCGCGGCCTCGACTCGGACTGGCTCTCCTCGCGGGACTGCTTGAACGCGTCCGAGATGGTCTCGGCGGCGCCGGAGAGGGCTCCCTTGGACTTGCCCTTGGCACCGGACTCGGTGATCGAGCCGACCAGGTCGGGCAGGCCGGGGTCGCGCTTGTTTCCGGCTTCGAGGTCGAGGCGGTTGCACGCCTCGGCGAAGCGCAGATAGGTGTCGACGCTCGCTATGACGACACGGATGTCGATCTTGAGGATCTCGATGCCGACGAGGGAGACCCTGATGAAGGCGTCGATGACGAGCCCCCGGTCGAGAACGAGTTCAAGGACGTCGTAGAGGCCGCTGGAGCCGCCTCCACCACCGGTTTGCTGTGCCGGGACAACGGTCATACCGACCGGCCCTCCTTGTCTGTAGGGGTGTGTGCGCGGTCTGTCGGGGGTGTGCGCGGGCAGGGGCCGGCCGGTCTAGCGGCCGCCGGGCCTGCGGGCGTCGGCACGGCCGCGTTCGTAGCGGCGCACGCGCCGGTAGCCGGTGAGTTCGCCCCGCGGGTCGAGGGTCACCTCGTAGCTCGCGAGCAGACTCATCGTGTCGGGGACCCGGACCAGTTCCAGGACCTCGATCTCCAACGACCAGCCGTCTTCGGTGCGTTCGAACGACGACACCGACTCGGCCTCCATGCCGGTCAGTTCGGCGAGCTGGCCGCGCGCCTGGCGCAGCACGTCCATGGGACCCAGCTCGTCGTCGTCCGTCGCGCTCTTCTGCCTGCCCTTGGTCGAGTTCGCCGCACTCTGTGAACTCTGTGAATCTGATGTGTTGGATGTGTTCGACATGGCCACCTCGAACACCGAGTGACCGGCCGTTCGTTCACCAAACCTGCGAGTGTCGGCGCTCAGCCGCGCAGGGCGTTCAGCCGGCGCCTGGCGGGAGCGAGCGCGCGTCCGCGGCGCAGCAGCCCTGACCAGGGGTTCGTGCGGGCCTGGTCGACGGCGTCGGCGATCGTCCAGCGGCGCGGGCCGAGTTCCGCATCTTCCAACTGCTCCCAGGCGACGGGCACGGCGACCGGGGCACCCGGCCTGGCGCGCACGGTGTAGGGGGCGACGGTGGTCTGGGCGTAGGCGTTGCGCTGGATGTCCAGATAGAGCCGGTCGCCGCGGTCCTTCTTGCGGGCCTCGGTGGTGAGCCGGTCGGGGTGCGCCTCGGTGAGCGTGTCGGCGACGTCCTTGGCGAAGGTGTGGACCTCGTCGAAGCCGTGCCGCCCGTCGAGGGGGACGACGACGTGCAGTCCGCGTGAGCCGGTGGTCATCAGGGCGGAGGGCAGGCGGAGTTGGTCGAGGAGTTCGCCGAGGAGCCGCGCGGTGTCGCGTACGGGCTCGAAGTCGTCGGTCGCGGGGTCCAGGTCGAAGACCAGCCGGTCCGGCCGGTCGGCCGTGCCGTCGGACGCGACGCGGGCGAGCCACCGGTGCAGGGTGAGGGCGGCCTGGTCGGCGAGGTAGACGAGGGTCGCGGTGTCCTCGCACACGGGGTGCAGGACCGTGCCGCCCTCCTTGGGCACCTCGACGCGGCGGATCCAGTCCGGATAGTGGTCCTGGACGTTCTTCTGCATGAACGTCGGCCCGTCGAGCCCGTCCGGGTGCCGCTCCAGCATGAGGGGCCGTCCCCGCAGGTGCGGCAGCATGAACGGGGCGATCTCCCGGTAGTACGCGACGACGTCCGCCTTCGTGTACTCCTTCGCCCCTCCCGTGCCGGGGAACATCACCTTGTCCGGCCGGTGCACCTCGACGGTCCGCCGGCCCGCGCGTACGGCGGTCATCGCACCACGGCGTTCTCGACCAGCAGTTTCACGGCGGCGACGACGGACTCGGCGTCGATGCCCGCCGCGTGCAGCTGCTCGGCGGGGGTGGCCGAGCCGGGCATGTCCCGTACGGCGAGACGGACCAGCCGCGGAGTGGGACGGCCGTCGAGGAAGGCGTCGAGAACCGCGTCCCCGATACCGCCCTCCGGGTGGTGGTCCTCGACGGTGAGCAGGCAGCCGGTCTGCTCGGCGGCCTCGCGCAGGGTCTCGCGGTCGACGGGCTTGACGGAGTACAGGTCGACGACCCGCACGGCGATGCCGTCGGCGGCGAGCGCGTCCGCGGCCTGCAGTGCCTCGTGCACGGTCGCACCGGCGGCGACGACGGTCAGCCGGTCGTCCGGGGAACGCCTGAGCACCTTGCTGCCGCCGACGGGGAACTCCTCGCCGGGGCCGTACAGGACGGGCATGGCACCGCGTGAGGTCCGCAGATAGCGGATGCCGTCGAGGTCCGCCATGGCGGCGACGAGTGCCGCCGTCTGGTTGGCGTCGCACGGGTAGAGCACGGTCGAGCCGTGCACCGCGCGGAACATGGCCAGGTCCTCGACGCCCATCTGCGAGGGTCCGTCCTCGCCGATCGCGACGCCCGCGTGCGAGCCGACGAGGTTGACGCCGATGCCGCTGACGGCCGCCATCCGGACGAAGTCGTGGGCGCGGGTGAGGAACGCGGCGAAGCTGGAGGCGAACGGCACCCAGCCGCGGGTGGCGAGCCCGACGGCCGCCCCGACGAGCTGCTGTTCGGCGATGTAGCACTCGAAGAACCGCTCGGGGTGTTCCTTGGCGAAGAACTCGGCGCGGGTGGAGTCGCCGACCTCTCCGTCGAGGGCGACGACGTCCGCGCGCGAGGAGCCGAGCGCGGCGAGCGCCTGGCCGTAGGCGTCGCGGGTGGCTGCCTCGTCCCCGGTCTCCCAGCGCGGGAGGTCCAGGTGACCGGCCCGTACCGCGTGCAGCATCCGGGCGGCCTGCGGCTGCTGCACCTGGACGCGCAGGTCGCGTACCCCGCCCAGCTCCTCGATCGCCTCGTCGGCGTCGGGCAGCGGCTTGCCGTGCAGGCCTTCGCGGTCCTCCACGGACGCGACGCCCTTGCCCTTGAGGGTGCGGGCGAGGATCACGGTCGGCTGTCCGGCCGTGGAGACGGCCTCGCCGTAGGCCCGCTCGATGTCCTCGACGTCGTGTCCGTCGATCTCGACGGTGTGCCAGCCGAAGGCCTGGAAGCGGCGGGCGTACGCGTCGAGGTCGTGGCCGTGCCGGGTGGGGCCGCGCTGCCCGAGCCGGTTGACGTCCACGATCGCGGTGAGGTTGTCGAGTCCTTCGTACGCGGCGTGCTCGGCGGCCTCCCAGACGGAACCCTCGGCCAGTTCGCTGTCGCCGCACAGGACCCATACGCGGTAGCCGACCCGGTCGAGCCGCTTGCCCGACAGGGCGATGCCCACGCCGACGGGCAGGCCCTGGCCCAGTGAGCCGGTGGCGGTCTCCACCCACGGGAGGCGGCGCGGTGTCGGATGCCCTTCGAGGCGGCTGTCCAGGGTGCGGAAGGTCAGCAGTTCGGCGTCGTCGATGGCCCCGGCCGCCTTGTACGCGGCGTACAGCAGCGGCGAGGCGTGCCCCTTGGAGAGGACGAACCGGTCGTTGCCCGGATGCGAGGGCCGTTCGAAGTCGTAGCGCAGCTGCCGGGCGAGCAGGACCGCCATCAGGTCGGCGGCGGACATCGAGGAGGTGGGGTGCCCGGAGCCCGCCGCGGCGGCCGCGCGCACGCTGTCGACGCGCAGCTGCCGGCCGAGTTCGATGAGTTCGGGGGTGTTCATGGTGTTCCTTCCACAGGAGGTTGCTCAGGGGTTCCGGGCTCGGGGCTGCCGGGCTCAGGGGTGCCCTGCTCGGGGCTGCCGGGCTCAGGGGTGCCGGGCCGGCCCGGTACACGGGCCGTCTCGGGCGAGGCCGTGTCCAGCGGCACGGACCAGGACCGGACGAGGCCGAGCTGCACGCCCTGGCGTGGCAGAACGGCGTCCAGGAGCCAGTCGGCGGCGACCCGGACGCGGTTGCCCGGCATCGCGGCGAGGTGGTAGCCGCGGGTGACTGCGCCCGCGGCCGGTCCGGAGAGCGGGACGCCCAGCGGGTTGGCGGCGGCCTTCACCCCGCCGAGGTCGACGACGAAGCCCAGGTCGCGGTGGCGGTAGGGGCGGGGGTCGCCGATGCCGAGGGAGGCCGCGACATTGCGTCCCGCCGTCCTGCCCTGCCGCCAGGCGTGCTGGGCGGTCATCGGCGTGTACTGGCCCGGCTTCTCCAGGTCGGGCACGGCGGCGGCGTCACCACAGGCGAACACCTCGGGGCGGCCGGGCACCTGAAGGGTCGGTTCGACGAGCAGCCTGCCCCGCTCCATCGCCAGTCCCAGTCCTTCGGCCAGCGGGTCGGGACGCACGCCGACGCACCACACCAGGGTCCGGGTGCCGACGAAGTCGCCGTCGCTGAGCAGGACCCCGTCCCGGGTGGCCTCCTTCACGGACGTGCCGGTACGGATGTCGACGCCGCGCTGCCGCAGGACGCGGTCGGCGGTGCGCGACAGCCGCTCGTCCATCTCCGGCAGGACGCGGGGCGCGATGTCCACCAGGGTCCAGCGCGGCCACAGGTCCGGGCGGTGCCGCTGCCTGCGGGCCAGGGCGTCGGTGAACAGCTGTCCGTGCGCGGCCACTTCGGTACCGGTGTAGCCCGCGCCGACGACCACGAACGTGCACCGGGCCGCCGCGGTCGCGGGGTCGTCGTCGGCGGAGGCGAGTTCCACCTGCCGGGTCACGTGGTCGCGCAGGTACAGCGCCTCGGGCAGCCCCCGGAAGCCGTGCGCGTGCTCGGCCACACCGGGGATCGGCAGCAGTTTGTTGACGCTGCCGGCGGCCAGGACGAGCCGGTCGTAGGAGAGCGTGCCCGCCTCGCCCTCGGGCCCGGTGTAGCGGACCATGCGCGCGTCGAGGTCGATGCCGTCGGCCTCGCCGAGCACCAGGCGTACCCGGGGGAGGGTGCCGGTCAGCGAGACGGTGACGCGGCGCGGTTCCAGGACACCGGCGGCCACCTGGGGCAGCAGGGGCAGATAGAGGAAGTAGTCCGTCGGGTTCAGCAGCACGATGTCCAGCGGGCCGGCCCTGCCCCGGGTGAGCCCGGCGAGCGTCCGGGCCGCCCGGTATCCGGCGAAGCCCGCTCCGACAATGACGACTCGGGGTCGGCTCATCGGTCGGCTCATGGGTCGCCTCCGGCGGAATCGCTCAAACGGGGCTTTCCGCGTCCCCCTGGCCAAGATGCCCAAACGTCGGGTCACCGGGGTTCCGGTCGCCGTGCGGGACGGGCACGGCTCCTTCGACTTCTATCGCAGGAATGCCGCCGCCGCAGCTCCAGAAGTGGACTTCGTGACATGTCCGGCGGGTACGCGGGCACGGCGGACGCGGACGGCGAAGACCGGGGCCACGTCGTTGTGACCCCGGTCGGCAAGGGGGTGCCGGGCCGTGCCGCGGCTCACCGGGCGCGGGTGTCCGGCGCCGCGTTGCTGGGGGCGACCGGCGGCATCGGAGGCACGGCGGGGCCGTCGGCCCGCGTCCCCGCAGCCGTGCCGGTGGGAGCACCGACGGGGCCACCGGTCACGGCACCTTCGCCGGGCATCTGGGCGGTGCCACCCGGCGTGGGCCCGGACGCCGACGGCCGCGCCGCGTTCCGCAGCACGTACGCCAGTGCGCCGAGCACGGCGGCGGTGATCAGGGCGGCGGCCCAGTCGGGCAGGCCGATCGCGAGGGCGAGACCGACCGTGAGCGCGAGGGCCGCGCCCGCGTACAGGGCGAGGGCACCGGACGCGGCGTACATCGCGGCCGTGCGGCGCTGCTTGCGGGTCTGTTCCCGCAGTTCCTCGCGTATGGCGTCGCGGGCCACCTGCGCCAGTTCGTCGGCCAGATGCTTGTCCAGATGTTCCATGTGATCGATGCGGTCCATGCGCTCCGGGTACCCGCGGCCCCCGGTGCGTAACGCCCGCCCTGCCGGGGCGCGTACGCCCCGGCACGGGATCCGTGCGAAACGATCTCTTTCACGGCCGACCCCAACTAGGCTCGTCCGCATGGACATTCTGGGAGCCACGCTGCGCATCTGCGTCGACGACCTGGAGGCTGCGGTCCCCTTCTACGAGAGACTGGCGGGCGGACCGGCGCAACGCTTCGAGCGCGGCGGGGTCTCCGTCGCCGCCGTCGGCTGCTTCCTGTTGATGAGCGGCCCGGAGGCGGAACTCGAAGTGCTCCGCAAGGTCTCGGCGACCATCGCGGTCAAGGACGTCGACGAGGCCCACCGGGTGCTCACGGAGTCGGGCGCGCACGTCGTCGCGGGCCCGGTGGCGACCCCCGCGGGCCGCAACCTGATCGCGCTGCACCCGGACGGCTACATCTACGAGTACGCGGACCGCCGTACGTCACCGTGAGGTCAGCCGTGGTCGGTGCCGGGCGGGCGCATCCGGAAGTCGTAGCGCTCCGGCAGGGGTTCGTCACAGATCCGGGACCACAGGATGCCGATCGTCTCGGCGCCCTCGCGCAGGTCCGCCACCTCGAAACCGGCGTCGAAGACGGCACGCGCCGCGTCCTTGTCGCCCTCGGCGAGCAGCAACTGCGCCTCGATCAGCCGGAACCGGCCGCGTTCGCGGGTCGCCGGGAGCAGCCGCTCCCACACGGACCGCGCGTCCGCGGTGCGTCCCGCCGCGAGCAGCGCGCCGATCGCCTCGCGCCCGAGCGCGGCGGTGACGGCCGTCCAGGTCTCGCCGTCGTCGCGCCGCTCCTGGCACAGGTCGTCGAAGGCGTCCGCGTACCGTTGGGCGGCCCGTTCGCGGTTGCCCGCCTCCTGGTCGGCGACCGCGAGGCAGCGCAGCAACGGCCATAGCGAGGGCGCGAGTTCGAGACCCCTCTCCCAGCTGCGCACGGCCTGGGCCCGGTCGCCCGCGTGCCACTGGGCGACTCCCAGGTGGTACTCGGTGAGCGGCTTGGCGGGGGCCGTCTCCAGCATGTCCCGCCAGTGCGGGGCGACCAGTGTCTCGCCGGGCGGTCCGACCCGGCGGGGCTCCGGGAAGGAGCCGGTGCCGAGCAGCTCCGCCCAGGGCCGCTGGGCGTCCCCGAGTGTGGACTCGTCGAAGGGTGTGCCGGGCAACTTGAGTGCGGCGCGCAGGACTTCGAGCGCACCCCAGCCGGAGCCGGTGGCGAGCGGCTGCGCGGGTTCGGTGTCGGCGGACGTCAGCCAGTGCCCGTACGCCGTCTCGAACTCGGCACGCGGCAGGCGCTGTTCGAGCCCGGCCTCGACCTCGGAGCGGGCGGCGGCCCAGTCGTCGCCGTGCACGAGCCGCGTGTCGGCGTCGATCGGCCCGTACGCCTCCAGCCAGCTCACCTCGCTCTCCGCGTCGAGGCGTACGTGCTCCAACTGGGTGCGGGCGAGCCCGGCCTGGATCTCGCAGTAGCCCTCCGTGCCGGGTTCGGTGAGCCATTCCTGCCAGCGGCGTCCGCCGGTGCCGGTGCCCCAGATGAAGAGTTTGCGTCCGCGCAGCACATCGGTGGACGTCTGCACCAGCCCCTGTCCGGCCTCGTCCAGGGCGGCGATCCAGCGCCGCTGCCCGTCGGGCACCTCGTAGAAGTAGTCGGCCGGATACTCGCCGCGCCGCGGATACGTCCGGTCGACGCCCTCGTGCACCGGGACGGGCACCCGGCGCAGCCGCCGCTCGTAACCGAAGTGCCAGGCCTCCTCGGCCGGCGCGAGCACCCTCCGCTCCTCCGGGACGGCGGTGTTCGACCACCAGTACAGTGGCGCGGCCCTCTCGTGCGGATTGCGGACGCGCACACCCGCGTACAGGAAGTCGGAGCCCTCCGGCAGCCACAGGTCTACCTGGAAGGGCAGGTCGCGCAGCCGCTCCCACTCCCACAGACGCAGCATCGGTGTGCCGTCGGGTGCGGTGACCCGGGCCGCGTGCAGCGGTGCGCAGGCGAGGGTGGAGTGGCCGGTGGCGCCGATGTTCCACTCGATGCCCCCGGAGAACCAGGCGCCGTTGAGCGCGAAGTCGGCGGGCTGCAACACCGGGTTGCGGTAGAGGAGTTCACGCTCGGACGGCTTGTGGAGGAGGGAGACGACCCGGCCGCCGAAGCCGGGCAGCACGGTAACGCGCAGCCGGTCGTTCTCCAGGACGATCGTGGCGACCTCGCGGGGCGTACGGCTTCTCCCGTACCCGTCCCGGACACGCGCGGGCAGGAGGCTGCGCAGGGGCTCGTACGCGATCTGCCGGGCCATGTCGCGGGGCAGGCCCGCGCGTTCCCGCTCGTCCACGTGGTGCGTCCCGTCGAGCGGGCGCAGTGGGGGCAGCGGGTTGGCGGGGCCGGGTTCGGCGACCGGAAGCGTCAGTACGTCACGTCGGATGGTCGTCACGTGACCATGGAACAGGGTGGACGACGTGCCGACCAGAGGCCCTCCCGGTCAGGATCCGGTCAGGATTGCGCAAAGGCGGCGACGACGATGTCGGCCAGGAGGGCGCCGGCGGTTCCGTCGGGGTCCAGGTCGGGGTCGTAGATGGTGACGTTGAAACCGGCGCAGTGCGGGGAGGTCACCAACGGCCGCAGCAGCGCGATCAGTTCATCGGGCAGCAGTCCGCCTGGGTCGGGGCTGTCGACGGCGGGCATCACGGACGGATCCAGCACATCGGCGTCGAGGTGCACCCAGAAACCGTCCAGGTCCGGTACGCCGAAGGCCTCGGCGGTGGCGCGCGCGAGGGCGTCGGCGCCCCATTCGCGGATGTCGCCGACGGTCACTGTGGGGATCTTCAGCGCGGCCAGCTCGGCCCGGTCGTCCTCGAACTCGTCCCGGATCCCGAAGAACCGGACGTCCTCGTCCCGCAGATAGGGCTTCAGCCCCTCCAGGTCGGTGAGGTCGTCCTGCCCGCGCCCGGTGGCGAGGGCGACCTCCTCGCCGCCCGCGGCACCGACGTGGTCGGAGTTGCCCGGGTGGCGGAAGTCGTGCGAGGCGTCGACCGCGGCGAGGCCGTAGCGGCCGATGCGGCGCAGTGCGAGGGAGGCGCCGAGCTGGATGGAGCAGTCGCCGCCGAGGACGACGGGCAGCTCCCCGGCCCGTACGTGCCGCTCGATGCGGTCGGCGAGCGTACGGGTGTATCCGGCGAGCGCGGCGGCGTTGAAGACACCGTCGCCCTCCTGCCAGTCGCCCCGGTCGTAACGCGGCGGGACGACCACACCGCCCTCCAGGGCGCTCAGCCGCCGCACGATCCGCTGCTCGCGCAGGGCGCCGGCGAGCTTGTAGCAGCCGGGCACGGTGCCGGGGGCGGGCGGCCGGAGGCCGAGGTTGGAGGGTGCGTCCAGGACGACGAGATTCCTCAGGGCACTCATGTTCGAATCATATCGGCCGTGAGGGCCCACCGCTCATGGTCGCGCCACGCTCCGTCGATGAACAGGAAGTCCGGCGAGAAGCCCTCCAGGCGGAACCCGCAGCGGCGGGCCAGCGCGATGGAGGCGGCGTTGTCCGGCTGGACGTTGATCTCCAGCCGGTGCAGTCCGAGCGTGCCGAACGCGTACCGGACGACCAGGCCGAGCCCTTCGCTCATCAGCCCGCGTCCGGCGGCGTGCGCGAAGGCCCCGTAGCCGAGGGCGCCGCACAGGAAGGCGCCCTCGACGATGTTGTTGATGTTGATGAACCCGGCGATCCCTCCCCCGTCCTTCTCACAGACGAAGAACCCGGCCTTGCTCGGATCATCGATGAGCCGCCCGGCGTACGAGGCGTACGCGACGGGGGTGGCGGGTGGGAAGAGCCAGGGCTGGTGCAGCGCCTTGCTCTCCCGCGCGCGGGCGGTGAACTCGCCGCCGTCCTCGTACGTGAAGAAACGTATGCCCACGTGGGGGCCTTCGGCGAGATACGCGGTGCTGCCGGGCATGCCACCACGGTACGCCTGCGGTTCGCTTGCGGTTCGCTTGCGGTTCGCTTGCAGCGTGGCGGGGATCTACGGCCGGCGGGCACCTGCGGGCACGTCGTGGCTGGCCGCGCAGTTCCCCGCGCCCCTAAAGACAGGGGCTGGGCCCTGCCCCTGTCTTT
>NZ_JBHWZP010000233.1:0-14769 GCF_042728395.1 Streptomyces sp. NPDC060205 | reverse complement strand
CTTGATGGCCGGGCCCCTTCCGCGTGCGTCACAGCCATGCGTCACAGCCTGTGCGCCGCCCCTGTGGGTGTGGCTCCCCGGGTGTCCAGGAGGAGCTGCGCCTTCACCGAGAGGCCTTGCAGGTCGTACGTGCGGTGTTGCTGGAGCAGGATCGTCAGGTCCGCGTCGGCCGCCGCCTCGTACAGGGAGTCCGCCCGGGGGACCGGGCGGTCGAGGACCGACCAGGACGGGACGTGCGGGTCGTGGTAGCTGACGGCCGCGCCCAGTTCCATCAGCCGGGTCGCGACCTCCTGGGCGGGTGAGCCCTGCTGGTCGGCGTGGTCGGGCTTGTAGGTGACGCCGAGGAGCAGCACGCGCGCGCCGCGGGCCGACTTGCCGTGTTCGTTCAGGAGCGTGGCCGCCCGCTGGATGACGTACCGGGGCATGTGGTCGTTGACCTGCTGGGCCAGTTCGACCATGCGCAGGGAGCGGGTCCGCGGGCCCGCCAGGTCGCGGGGGACGGCGTGACCGCCCACTCCGGGTCCGGGGCGGAAGGCCTGGAAGCCGAACGGCTTGGTCTCGGCGCAGCGGATGACGTCCCACAGGTCGACGCCCAGGTCGTGGCAGAGAACGGCCATCTCGTTGACCAGGGCGATGTTGACGTGCCGGTAGTTGGTCTCCAGGAGCTGCACGGTCTCCGCCTCGCGGGGGCCACGCGCGCGTACGACCTTGTCGGTGAGCCGGCCGTAGAACGCGGCGGCCGACTCCGTGCAGGCCGGGGTGAGCCCGCCGATGACCTTCGGGGTGTTGGCGGGGCCGTGGTCGCGGTTGCCCGGGTCCACCCGGCTGGGCGAGTACGCGAGGTGGAAGTCGCGGCCCGCCCGGAGCCCGGAGCCCTCCTCCAGGAGCGGACGCAGGAATTCCTCGGTCGTCCCCGGGTACACGGGGGATTCCAGGATCACCGTGGTGTGCGGGCGCAGATGTCCGGCCAGGGTGCGGGCGGCGGAGGCCACCTGCCCCAGGTCGAGCGCCCCGTCCGCGCCGCGCGGGGTCGGGGCGCAGATGACGGCGGTGCGTACGCGGCCCAGCTCGGCCGGGTCCGTGGCCCGCCGGAATCCCGTGGACAGCATCCGGCGCAGGTCGGCCGCGGCCAGTGGTGCCGGGTCGCCGCACTCGTAGCCGAGGGTGGCGATGCCGGTGGTGGCGGCGGCGCGGGCCAGGGGCAGGCCGAGCTGGCCGAGGCCGATGACGGCGAGGTCTGCGGGCATGGCGGTGGACCGTCCTTCCCTGTAGCCGGAGTGGCAGTAGCCGGAGTGGGGCGAGGGCGCAAGCCCTGTGGACAGAACGGGCGAGCGCAATGTCAGACTAGGAGTAAATATGACCGATATGCGGGATTGCTCGGTTGTGTTTCTCCGGGAGTCGTCGAGGAGACCGGCCGGAGTTGTCCACAGGCGGACCGCCGGTAGTGGCCGATGGCGGGCATCACGGTCAGAATTTGGGCATGGGGGATGTGAGCAGGGCCTCGCCGTACGGGTGAGCCCGGCGCGACAGACAGCTGGAGGCAACTGTGCGGACAGCGACACTGGGACCGGCGGAGCGCGCCGGGTCACTCGCGGCGATGGCCGAGCACGAACTGGACGTGCTCGTCGTAGGAGCGGGCGTGGTGGGCGCGGGCACCGCGTTGGACGCCGTGACCCGCGGCCTGTCCACCGGCCTGGTCGAGGCGCGTGACTGGGCGTCGGGCACATCGAGCCGGTCGAGCAAGCTGATCCATGGCGGCCTGCGCTATCTGGAGATGCTCGACTTCGCGCTCGTACGGGAGGCGCTGAAGGAGCGCGGGCTGCTGCTCGAACGGCTCGCCCCGCACCTCGTGAAGCCCGTGGCGTTCCTCTATCCCCTGCAGCACAAGGGATGGGAGCGGCTGTACGCCGGATCGGGCGTCGCGCTCTACGACGCGATGTCGATGGCGCGCGGCCACGGCCGCGGACTGCCCGTGCACCGGCACCTCTCACGGCGGCACGCGCTGCGGGTGGCCCCCGCACTGAAGAAGGACGCCCTGGTCGGGGCGCTGCAGTACTACGACGCGCAGATGGACGACGCCCGCTATGTGGCCACCCTGGTGCGCACCTCGGCGGCGTACGGCGCGAAGGTCGCCAACCGCGCGCGCGTGACCGGCTTCCTGCGCGAGGGCGAGCGGGTCGTCGGCGCCAAGGTGCAGGACGTCGAGGGCGGCGGGGAGTACGAGATCCGCGCCAAGCAGGTCGTGAACGCCACCGGCGTGTGGACGGACGACACCCAGGCGATGGTCGGCGAGCGGGGCCAGTTCCACGTCCGGGCCTCCAAGGGCATCCATCTGGTCGTACCGAAGGACCGGATCACCTCGTCGAGCGGGCTGATCCTGCGCACCGAGAAGTCCGTGCTGTTCGTGATCCCCTGGGGCCGGCACTGGATCGTGGGCACGACGGACACCGAATGGGACCTCGACAAGGCGCACCCGGCGGCCTCCAGCGCCGACATCGACTACGTGCTGGAGCACGTGAACGCGGTCCTGGCGGTCCCGCTGACCCGCGACGACGTCCAGGGCGTCTACGCGGGACTGCGACCGCTGCTCGCCGGAGAGTCGGAGGCCACGAGCAAGCTGTCGCGCGAGCACACCGTGGCGCATCCGGCGCCCGGGCTCGTGGTCGTGGCGGGCGGCAAGTACACGACGTACCGGGTGATGGCCAAGGACGCGGTGGACGAGGCGGTGCACGGCCTCGACCAGCGGGTCGCCGAGTGCGTCACCGAGGACATCCCGCTGGTCGGCGCCGAGGGCTACCGGGCCCTGTGGAACGCGCGAGCGCGGATCGCCGCCCGGACCGGCCTGCACGTGGTGCGCGTGGAGCACCTGCTGAACCGCTACGGATCACTCGCCGAGGAGGTCCTCGACCTCATCGCCGCGGACCAGACGCTGGGCGATCCGCTGCCGGCGGCCGACGACTACCTGCGCGCCGAGATCGTCTACGCCGCCTCGCACGAGGGGGCGCGCCACCTGGACGACGTGCTGACACGGCGCACCCGCATCTCGATCGAGACCTTCGACCGGGGCACGCGCAGCGCGCGGGAGGCCGCCGAACTGATGGCGCCGGTGCTCGGCTGGGACAAGGACCAGATCGAGCGCGAGATCGAGCACTACCAGAAGCGGGTCGAGGCGGAGCGGGAGTCGCAGCGCCAGCCGGACGACCTGACGGCCGACGCGGCGCGGCTGGGAGCGCCGGACATTGTGCCGCTGTAGCCGCTGAAGTTGCTGGGGTGGCCCAACTCGGCGGCGGGCAAGGGCCGGTGTGCGCCGGTGCCCGCCGCCGGAAGCGGCCGTGTATACGGCCTTGTGCGGGGCCGTGTCCGCGACCGGGCATTTCGTGGTGGCTTTCGCCCGGGCGAAGTGGGTACCCGCTCCGGAGGTGTCGAAGGAGGCGAAACCCCCGGCGGTGGCAGGGAGATCCGTCCTTGCCGCAGCTCATGACGGGGGAGGAGCCGGACCGAGGGGCAGGTGGGGAACGGATGGGGGGCGGTTCGGGGAAGCATTGCTTCCAGGAGGGGCACCCGGGGCGTCGGACGGTGTCCGGGTGGGTGACAATGGAGGCTCTGTCAGGGCGGGTTGCATGAGGGGACGCATGTCGGAGGCGGAGCAGTCGGGAGCATCCCGTCAGGACGATGGTGGACGTCTCCTCGCCGGGCGGTACCGGCTGGGAGGAGTCCTCGGCCGCGGCGGCATGGGCACGGTGTGGCGGGCGGAGGACGAGACGCTCGGGCGCACGGTCGCCGTGAAGGAGCTGCGGCTGCCGCCGCGCATCGACGAGGACGAGAAGCGCCGGCTGATCACCCGGACCTTCCGCGAGGCCAAGGCGATCGCACGGATCCGGAACAACAGCGCGGTGACCGTCTACGACGTGGTCGACGAGGACGACCGGCCGTGGATCGTGATGGAGCTCGTCGAGGGCAAGTCCCTGGCCGAGGTGATCCGTGAGGACGGGCTGCTCACGTCGAAGCGCGCGGCCGAGGTGGGTCTCGCCATCCTCGACGTGCTGCGCGCGGCGCACCGCGAGGGCATCCTGCACCGCGATGTGAAGCCGTCGAACGTGCTCATCGGCAAGGACGGCCGGGTCGTCCTCACGGACTTCGGGATCGCCCAGGTCGAGGGTGACCCGTCCATCACCTCGACCGGCATGCTGGTCGGCGCGCCGTCGTACATCTCGCCGGAGCGGGCGCGCGGGCACAAGCCCGGCCCCGCGGCCGATCTGTGGTCGCTGGGCGGCCTGTTGTACGCGGCGGTGGAAGGCGTGCCGCCGTACGACAAGGGATCCGCCATCGCGACGCTCACCGCGGTGATGACGGAACCGGTGGAGCAGCCGAAGAACGCGGGCCCGCTGGAGAACGTCATCTACGGCCTCCTCGTCAAGGACCCCGAGCAGCGGCTCGACGACGCCGGGGCGCGGGCGATGCTCACCGAGATCATCAACACGCCCGAGCGCAAGGACGAGCCGGAGGCGGTGGACGCGACGAAGGTCGTGCCGCTGCCGGACCTGCCCTCGGACAAGTCCTCCGGCGCTTCCAAGAAGGGGATTTCGGGCGGCAAGAAGAAGGCCGCCGCCGCGGCGGCGGCTTCCGCGGGGGCCGCGTCGGCTGCCGCGCCGGCGTCGTCCTCCTCTTCGCCTTCAGGATCGGGCGCCGCTTCCGGCGCGAGGCCCGGGACCGCGGCCGGTGCTGTTGCGGGCGCTTCCGCGAAGAACCGCGACGCTGCCGCTTCAGGACTGAACTCCAGTGCGGTGGGCGGAAGTCCGGGCGATTCCGGGCCCGCGTACTCCCGGGGCACGACCTCCAGGGCGCCGCTCACCGATGTGGTGTCCCGGCGGACGCTGGTGATCATCGCCGTCGTCGTGGCGCTGGCCGTGCTCGGCACGATCCTCGCCGTCACGCTGGGTGGCGACGACGGCTCGGGCGCCCAGGAGAACAAGGGCGGCGGCGACAAGTCGACGTCCAGTGGCGCGAACGCGGGAAGCGACACCAAACAGGACGAGAACAGCGGCACCGATTCGGACGACGACGACAAGACGGACTCCTCCGGCGGAAGCGCGACGAAGGAGAGTTCGCCGAGCGCCGGTGCTTCCGAGGAGTCGAGCGGGTCGGACGGGTCGGAAGACGACTCCGAAAGCGGTTCGGGCAGTGGGGTCGAGTCGACCCACAAGGACGGACAGGGCTTCTCGATCGGCCTGCCCAAGGGCTGGAAATACCAGTCCACGAGTGCGGCCGGTGCCCGGTTCGCCGGCCCCGACGGACAGAAGCTGCTGGTCGGCTGGACCACGACGCCCAAGGACGACCCGGTGGCGGACTGGAAGAACCAAGAGCAGTTCATGCAGCGGTCGCAGTATCAGCGGATCCGAATAGAGAAGGCGGACTACCGCGGCTGGAACACGGCCGACTGGGAATTCACCTACGTGGACGGCGGCACGAAATACCGTTCCATAGACCGCGGCTTCGTCGTGAATGACAGTCAGGGATACGCGCTCATGTACACCGCGAAGGACTCGAAATGGGACACCGGGCTTCGCAAGGACACGTGGCGCACGCTGACGAAGTCGTTCGAACCGAAGTCCTGAGGGTCACGGGACGGCTGAGATCTGGTATCTCCTCGTGATGGGTTGCCTCCGGCACGTATCGTGAGTGGTTGCGGACCGTACGCAGACACAACTGCAGCCACAACGGGGCGCATGGCGAACGGATTTGACCAACCGGGCGGCCGGGGGAGGCATCGTGGAGGACTATGCGGGACGGGTGCTCGCCGACCGCTACCGCCTGCCGCTCCCGCCGACGGACGAGTACGAGCTCGCCGAGTCGTCCCGGGCCTGGGACACCTACAGCGGACAGGAAGTCCTGGTCCGGCAGGTGCCGTTGCCCGAGGTCGTCGAGGCGGAGGTGCTCGAAGCGGACGGGCTGCCCGACGGGTTCGTGGCCAGGGACGCCGGGGCGCGGGACGGCGGGGTGCGGCGGTCGTCCGCGCGGACCACACGGCGGCCCACCGAGCCGGCCGTGCGACGGGCGATCGAGGCCGCCCAGGCCGCGGCGCAGATCCCCGACCACCCCCGGCTCGACCAGGTCTTCGACGTGTTCGCCGAGGGCGGCTCGCTGTGGATAGTGAGCGAACTGGTGCCCGCGCGGCAGCTCGCGGCGCTGCTCGCGGAGGGACCGCTGAGCCCGTACCGGGCCGCCGAGGTGGCCTCCGACGTGCTGACCGCCCTGCGGGTGCTGCACGCGCACGGCTGGGTGCACCGGAACATCACCGCGCGCACGGTGCTCGTCTGTGACGACGGCCGGGTGATGCTCACGGGCCTCGCCTCGGGAGCCGCGGAAGAGGCGCTGTGCGGGTACGACCCGGTGCCGGCCGCCGAAGGGGAAGCCGGACCGGGCGGGCCGACAGGTCAGGCCGGGCCGGCGGGCGCGGGCGGTCCGTCCGGGCAGACGGGCCGGCCCGGTGGGGCGGTCGGACAGCTAGGGCAGTCCGGTACTCCCGGGCGCTCCGTCGGACAGGCAGTGCCCGGGGCGCGTGTGGCGGACGGTGGCCGCGGAGCGGTCGAGGCCGCGCGCGGGAGCGGCGGCACCGGCGCGTTGCCCGTCCCGCAAGCACACGCCCAGACGCATGCCCAAGCCCAGACACAGGCACAAGCACAGGCCCAAGGCCGGACGCAGGCGCAGTCGCAGGCGCACGCCTCCGACATGGCGCAGCGGGCGATGGATGCCGGCGGAGACGTACGGGCGGCGCGGGCCGGAGCCATCGCGGCCTACCGCGCGGGTGCGCGAGCGGCGGCCCGGGTGCAGGAGGAGCAGCGCGGCGGCGCGAACGCGGCGTTGCCCGCTCCGCGTTCGCTGCCCGGCGGGAGCGACGCCGAGGCCGGTCAGACTCAGACCTCGGGGCCGATCTCGGGCCGGATAGCCGGGCAGGGAGTGGAGCGCACGTCGCCGCCGGGGCAGATCGCCGACCCGTACGGGGTGGGCGGAGCGGGACTGCCGGGCGCGTGGCACGGGGCGGGGCCGCGCAGCGGGGCCCCCGCCGTGGGAAGCCCTGGACAGGTCCGGCCCCCCGCGCTCCCCGACAGCCGCACCGGCGGTCACGGCGGCAACGGCGGGATCACCGGGACCGATGGGACGACCGACGGCCGGGGGACGGACGTCGCGGCGTACGGCGCCGGACACGCGCCGTCGGCCGACCACACCTCCGCGGCTCCCGGCACGGGCGCGGGCGCGGAGCCCGGCACGGAGACAGGCACCGGTACGGGCGGGGCTCCCGCGCAGTGGAGCCGGCTCGCCAACCCCGCAACCACCCGGCGGGGCCCGGCGACCGCGCTGGCGGCGGAGCGCGCCCGGCAGGCCCGGATGGCCGTCGTGGGACCCGTCACCGAGCGCTGGGCGCCCGAGCAGGCCGGACCCGTGCACGAGAACTGGCAGCTGGCGGCGCCCATCGGGCCCGCCACCGACCTGTGGGCGCTGGGCGCGCTGCTCTTCCGCGCCGTGCAGGGCCACGCTCCCTACCCCGAGGAGAGCACCGCCGAGCTGGTGCAGCTGGTGTGCGCGGAGCCGCCCGCGTTCGCGGAGGAGTGCGGTCCGCTGCGGCCGGTCGTGGAGTCGCTGCTGCGCCAGGACCCCACCGAGCGGCTGGACTTCGAGGAACTGCGCGGCTGGCTGCGCTCGCTGGTGCGATCGGCGCCCGAGCCGGAGGCCGGCACGTTCGTGATAGCGGCACCGCCGGTGGACCCCACCCGTCTGCCCGTCGTACGCCGTCGGGGCGAGCTGGTCCGCAGGCGCCGTGCGGGCCTGCCCGCGACCACGCCGCACGGCCGCCACAAGCGGGGCAAGCAGGGCAGGGAGGCCAAGCCCCGCAGGCTCGGCCGGACGCTGCTCCTGCTGATCCTGCTCGCCATGGCGGCGGCCGTCGCCTACGCCGTGGCGTTCATGCCCAAGAGCGACGCGGGTGGTGAGCGCACGGGTTCCGCGGGGGACGTCGTCGCCCCCACCCCCGGTCACTCCGGGGACACCGGTGCGGGGGCGGGCGGGGACGCGAGCTCCGATCCGCAGGGCGAGAAGACGCCGGGTGACAAGGGCACTCCGAGTCCGACGCGTTCGTCCAGTTCGACGACCCAGACCACCGGCCCCGAGCTGCCGCAGGGCTTCACCCTGCGCAAGGACTCCGAGGGGTTCCGGGTGGCGGTCGCCAACGGCTGGGAGCGGACGGGCAAGAACGGACGCGGCCAGGTCGTCTACTCGCACGGCAAGTTCGAGCTGCTGGTCGTGCCCGGACGCGACACGACCGAGGAGTTCGGCAGCGATCCGATGTCCTACCAGCGCGAGGACGAGCGGGAGTTGCAGCCGTTCCGCGACTCGACCTGGGCCACGTCCAGCGGGATGCGGCGGATCGATGTGGGCGGACGGGCCATGGCCGAGGGGCAGTTCACCTGGCAGGACTCCACGGGGAGCGAGGTCTACGTACGGAACCTCGTGATCATCGCCGGCGGGAAGTACCACGTGGTGCAGCTGCGCGGCCCGGAGGCCGAGCGGGACGAGGTGACGCGGCTCTACGAGCAGGCGTCGTCGACGTACCAGATCACTGGCTGACGCCGTCCGGATCGCTGATTGACGGCGTACCGGATCATCGGTTGCCGCAGTGCCGGGCATCTGTTGACGCCGTACGAGGTCACCGGATGATGTGGCGTCATCACAGCCTGCATCCAGGGGCCTTGTGCGCCGGTGACACGAGTTCGGCGCCAACGCCCGATCACCGGGCGGCAACCGTCCGTTCATACCCGTGGGTACCGTCACAGTGCTGTCTCCGTCGGACCCCGCCGGTTCCCTGGGTGCGCGCCGGTCCTTAGTCTGACCCTGTCAAGAGCATTGCGGGGAAACGTGAATCAGATGCAGGGCCTGCTTCTCGCAGGCCGCTACCGGCTCGCCGACTCCATCGGCAGTGGCGGCATGGGCCGGGTATGGCGTGCGCGCGACGAAGTGCTGCACCGGGCCGTCGCCATCAAGGAGCTGACGGCCGCGCTCTACGTGTCCGAGAGCGAGCAGGCCGTCCTCCTCGCCAGAACCCGGGCCGAGGCCAGGGCCGCCGCACGCATCAACCACTCGGCCGTCGTCACCGTGCACGACGTACTGGAACACGACGGCCGGCCGTGGATCGTCATGGAACTGGTCGAGGGCGGCTCGCTCGCCGACGCCGTCAAGGACGCGGGACGCATCGAGCCCAGGGAGGCGGCCCGGGTCGGGCTGTGGGTCCTGCGCGCGCTGCGGGCCGCGCACTCGGCGGGCGTACTGCACCGCGACGTCAAACCCGGCAACGTACTGATCTCCCACGACCGGCGCGTGCTGCTCACCGACTTCGGGATCGCCCAGGTCGAGGGGGACACGACGATCACCCGTACCGGCGAGATCGTCGGGTCGGTCGACTATCTGGCACCGGAGCGCATCCGCGGCCAGGACCCGGGACCGTCCGCCGACCTGTGGGCGCTCGGCGCGACGCTCTACACGGCCGTCGAGGGCAGGTCGCCGTTCCGGCGGACCACACCCCTGACGACCATGCAGGCCGTCGTCGGCGAGGAACCCGACGCCCCGGAGAACGCGGGACCGCTCACCTCCGTCATCATCGCCCTGCTGCGCAAGGACCCCGCCGAGCGGCCCGGTCCCGAAGAGGCCGAGCAGATGCTCGCCGAGGCCGCGGAGGGGCGGGCGCCCGACGCGGCGCACGCCTATGTGCCGACGCAGCACGGGGACGGCGCGCGGGATCCCCGGGGGACGTACGGCCAGGGACTGCCGGGCGCGTACGGGCCCGCGCAGGGCGCCGCCGCTCCCGGGTCCGAGGACGCCACGCACGCGGTCGCCCATGGGTCGCACGGTTTCAACGGATCCCACAGCGGGTCCCACAGCGGGTCCCAGGGTGGTCCGTACGGGCCGGGCCCCTACGGCAGCCCGGACGGCCGCGACACGTACGGCAGTCACGGTCGGCCCGCTCCCGATCCGGCCGTCGCCACCGCGAACCAGCCGGCGGTGGTCGGCCGGCCCGGGCGGCGACGGTTCCGTACCGTCGCCGCGGTCGTGCTGGCTGCGGCGCTCGTCGGCGGCGGTGGCGTCGCGGCGCTGCTGCTCGCGGACGGCTGGGGGGACGACGGCGCGTCGGACTCCTCGAACCACTCCTCGGTGCCCAGGACTCCGTCCCCCTCGGGCAGTGAGGACGACGGAAAGCAGACCGAGGCGGCCCAGACCGGTGACGTGCCGGCCGGCTGGAAGCGCGTCGACGACCCCGAGGGTTTCAGCCTCGTCCTGCCCGAGGGCTGGAAGCGGCAGGTCGAGGGCACTCAGGTCGACTACACGCCCGACGCGGGCGAGCACTTCGTCCGCATCGCGGTGGACGACTCGCCGGACTTCGACACGCCGTACCGGCATCTAGTCGATCTGGAGCAGCAGATATCGGGGCGGCTGAGCGAGTACCAGCAGGTCGGGCTGGAGTCCAACACCTTCCGGGACCGGCCGGGGGCGCTGTGGGACTTCACGTGGACCGCGCTGGGGAAGGACACGGAGTTTCCCGGGCCTCGGCGGGCCATCGAGCAGGCGTATCTCGGCCGTGACGGGGTCGAGTACGTGATCTACATGTCCGCGCCCGCGGATGACTGGGAGACTGCTCGGTCGCAGTTCGACACGGTGTTGCGTGGGTGGGGGCCGCCGGAGTCCTAGGGCGGGCTCGCCCCTGGCCGGGGGTTCGTCGGCTGCCGGCGGGTGGGGGCTGGTCGCGCCGTTCCCCGCGCCCCTAAAAGATTGCGCAGTTCCCCGCGCCCCAAAGGGCGAAAGACTGCGTCGTTCCCCGCGCCCCCGAAGGCCAAAAGACTGCGCCGTTTCCCGCGCCCCCAAAGGGCGAAAGACTGCGTCGTTACCCGCGCCCCTGAAGACCAAAAGACTGCCTAGTTCCCCGTGCCCCCAAGGGGCGCAAGACTGCGCCGTTCTCCGTGGGTCTCGAACGTCGGTTGTCGGCCAACCCCCGTTGTGCGGGCCCGGAAGGGTTCCGTCCGTTGCGGCATGATGGGGCGCATGGCGACCGAAGGGGAGAGACCGGAGGACAACGCCCGGGTCATCGCGGGGCGTTACCGCCTGGAAGCCAGAATCGGCCGCGGTGGCATGGGTGTCGTGTGGCGGGCCACGGACCAGTTGCTGGCCCGGCAGGTCGCGGTCAAGGAACTCGCCGTCGACGCCTCGCTCTCGGCGGCGGAGTCCCGGCTGCAGCGCGAACGCACCCTGCGCGAGGCGCGCGCGATCGCGCAGTTGCGGCATCCGCACATCATCGTCGTGCACGACGTCGTCGAGCAGGACGAACGCCCGTACATCGTCATGGACCTCCTCGAAGGGGGGTCGCTCGCCGAGCGCATCTCCCGGTCCGGGCCCGTCGGTCCTGTCGAGGCCGCGCGGATGGGCATCGACCTGCTCAGCGCGCTGCGCAAGGCGCACGACGCCGGGGTTCTGCACCGCGATCTCAAGCCCGCGAACGTCCTCCTCACCCTCAGCGGCATCGTCGTCCTCACCGATTTCGGGGTCGCGCAGGTCGCGGGCGCGACGACGCTCACCGAGAGCGGATCGTTCGTGGGCTCGCCCGAGTACACCGCCCCCGAGCGGATGGCGGGCCTCAGGACCGGGCCCGAGTCCGACCTGTGGTCGCTGGGCGCACTGCTCTGCACGGTCCTGAGCGGCGAGTCGCCGTTCCGCCGCGACTCGCTCGGCGGCACCCTGCACGCGGTGGTCGTCGACGACATACTTCCGCCCGCCGCCGCCGGGCCGCTGCTCCCCGTCGTACGGGGCCTGCTGGAACGCGATCCGGAGCGGCGCCTCGACGCGGCCGAGGCGGAGCGGCTGTTACGGGTCTATCTGGACACGGGCCGTATGCCGCAGGTCCCGCCCGGCTACACGCCCGCGCGGCGGGACGCGTCGGGACGCGATCCCGGCACCTCGGCGTCGGCCGCTTCGGAACCGGCCGTGCCGCATCCGCTGAGAGTCCCCTTCGCCGTCTCCTCGTCGATGCGCAACGTGCTGATCGCGGCGGCTCTCGTCGCGGCGATGGCCGTGGCGGGCGTGTCGGCGGCCGCCCTGCTGCTGGGCGACGGCGGCAACGCGCCGACGCCGCCGGGCGGTTCGGTCTCCTCCTCCCGCACGGCCACCGCTCCCACGTCGAGTGCCGGTGCCACCGGCTCCCGGCCCACGGCCTCCGCCGGCCGCACGGTACCCACGGGATACCGCCTGGTCCGCGACGCGGCGGGCTTCTCGCTCGCCGTTCCCGTGGGCTTCACGCGCGAGGCGCAGGGCGAGCGCGTCTACTACATGTCGGCCGGGAAGACCTTCCGTATCGGCGTCAGGGTGTCCGCACCGGAACCGGGCGGCCCGCTCGCGGTGATGCGGCGCGCGGCCGGGAAGGGGCCCGACACCTACCCCGGCTACCGCGACGGCCGGGTCACCGAGACCACCCGCTCCGGGCGCCCCGCCGCGCTCTGGGAGTTCACCTGGGACGGCTTCAGCGCCGCGGAGGGCGCGCGGCACATCTACGAACTGTGCTGGGAGGAGGACGGCCGGATGTACGACGTGCTGGTGTCGTCGCCGGTCGGCAAGGCGCGGGAGGCGCGGGAGTACTTCGACGTCGCCGTGGACACCGTGGCCCGTAAAGGCTCATGAGCCGCATTTCTGCGCAAAGCACGCGTCATGCGTCACGGGTCTGTGACCGGAAAGCGCCCAGGGTGGAGCACAGGCACCCGCCGCGATAAGGATGGACCCCATGAGCAGCAACGGGGGAGCCCCTTACGGACCCGACGAGCCGACGAGTTTCGGTCTGCAACCGCCACGTCCACCGGTTGCCGTGCCCCACCCCGGGAATCCGTACGCCACACCCGCACAGGCCGTGCCCGAGGCCTCGCCCGGGGCCGTACCGCAGCAGCAGGCGCACGCGGCACAGCCGCCGCACCCGGCGGCGCAGGCGCACCCCGTGCAACAGACGCCGCACGACCCGGGCTCCGGCCGGCTCATCGCGGACCGGTACCGGCTGCTCGACAAGCTCGGCCACGGGGGCATGGGGACCGTGTGGCGGGCCAAGGACGAGACGGTGGACCGGGAGGTCGCGGTCAAGGAGCCGCGCGTCCCCGACCATCTTCCCGAACGTGAACGAGCCAATGTCTCCGAGCGGATGCGCCGCGAGGCGCGCGCCGCGGCCCGGCTCGACCACCCGGCCGTCGTCACCGTCCACGACGTCGCCGTGGTCGACGGCCGGCCGTGGATCGTGATGGAACTGGTCCGGGGGCGCTCGCTCGGCGCCGCGCTCCAGGAGGGCACGCTCGGCGCGCGCGAGGCGGCGAGAATCGGCCTGGAGGTGCTCGGCGCGCTGGAGTCCGCGCACGCGGCGGGCATCCTGCACCGTGACGTCAAGCCGGACAACGTCCTGCTCGGCACGGGCGACCGTGTCGTCCTCACCGACTTCGGCATCGCGCAGATCGAGGGCGAGACGAACCTGACCGACACGGGCGGCTTCGTCGGCTCGCCCGAGTTCATCGCGCCCGAGAGGGTGCTGGGCCAGCGCCCCGGCCCGGCCTCCGACCTCTGGTCGCTGGGCGTGGTCCTGTACGCGGCCACGGAGGGCGTGTCGCCGTTCCGCCGCAGCAACACGCCGGCGACGCTCCAGTCCGTCCTCAACGCCACGCCCGCCCCGCCCACCGCGGCCACGGGACCGCTGGCCGAGGCCATCGACGGCCTCCTCGACAAGGACCCGAACCGCCGCCCGGACGCCGCGCGGGTACGTGCCCTGCTGGAGCAGGCCGTACGGCCGCCCCAGCTCGCGCCCACCCAGGTCGTCCAGCGGCCCGCGCCCGACGGGGCGCACCCCGGTGGCAGGAGGCCGCGCGTCGGCCGCAGGGGATGGATCGGCCTCGGCGCCGCGGTCGTCGCGGCGGCGGTGGCCGCGTACCTGGTGGTCGCGGACCCGTTCGCCGGGCCGCTGCCGGACGACTGGAGGAAGGCCGAGGTGAAGGCGCTGGGTGCCACGCTGGCGGTGCCGAAGGGGTACCAGAAGACCGTGCCCAAGCCCGACGCGCCCAAGGACGAACACTGGGTGCAGTTCACCGACCTGAGCGGCACGCTGTGGATCAGCCTGTCGCTGGACAAGAAGGCCGAGGACACCTCGGGGGAGATCGCCGGGACGGCGTCGGCGGAGATGTACGAGGACGACGCGGCCTACAAGCAGAGCGGGGCGTACGGGCTCGGCATGGACTCGGATCCCGCGCCCAGGAGCGACCCCAACGACGTCAAGTACAAGGACCGCAAGGCCGCGCGGAACACGGTCGTCTACTCCAGCACGGACACCGAGAATCCGCGTCCGCGGGAGCTGCAGGTCCTGTACTACAGGACTGCGTCCGGCGACATGTACAAGCTCATGATCGGTTACCCGGGGAAGGGTGATTTCACGGAGCGGGGGCGGGCGGTCGCTTCTACGGCCATCGCGAACCTGGACATCGACCGGCTGTGAACCTCTGGGGATGCCTTGTTGAGGCATCGAGAGGGTGCCGGTAGCGGCATACTGCTGCCCGGGCCGTCGATCGTCGGGTGCGGCCCGGTGAGGGTTGCCCGCGCAGTTCCCCGCGCCCCTGAAGCCGACGCCCGTCCGCGGGCCGGTGGGGGTTGCTCGCGCAGTTCCCCGCGCCCCTCGGGGAGGGGCTGCGCCCCGTCCCACCCAGGGGAGCGGGGAAC
>NZ_JBHWZP010000232.1:0-14916 GCF_042728395.1 Streptomyces sp. NPDC060205 | reverse complement strand
CCCCCAGGTATCTGGGGGCGCGGGGAACTGCGCAGTCTTTTAGGGGCGCGGGGAACTGCGCGGCCAGCCACAGCGGACCGTCAGATCCCCACGCACCTCACCCCCGCCGCCCCCGGGGCATGAACGTGAACACGGCGCCACCCAGCAGCACCGCCGTCCCAGCGACAAGCCCGAGCGCCCGCAACCCCCCACCGTCATCACTACCGGTGTCCGCGAGCCCACCCCCGGAACCAGAGGCACTCCCCCCGGACCCGGATCCAGACGCACTCCCCCCGGCGGAGCCACTCCCCCCGGCCGCCCCGCCAGGCTGCGCGGACGTGTCCAGCGTCAAGGACACCGCGGTCTTCGTAGGCGTGCACGTGGTCGTCGTGCCGAGCGCCTTCACCGTCAGCACGCCCGGCGACAGCGTCGACTCCCCGTCCGCGCCCGGCTTGTACGTACCGGTCATGTCGGAGATCACCATCGGATCCCCGGACTTGATGGCCTCGGAGTTCGTCGGCCCCTCGACCGCGACCGTGCCCTTGTCGGCGCCGCCCAGCACGACCTCCATGGACGGCTTGACCGAGTCGGCCGGGATGTCGGCGGGGCTGTCCATCACTGACCCCTTGAACTGGACGGTGAGGTCGTAACTCCCGCCGTTCTTCTTGGCGTTGATCTGCACCGGCGAGGTCGCGTTCTTGTCCCCGATCGGTGTCTTGCACGCGTAGGGGATGTCGACGGCCTTGCCGGTGAAGTCGGTCTGTCCCCCACCACCGCCGGTGTCGCCGCCCGTGTCACCGCCCCCGGTGTCGCCACCGGTCCCGCCCCCGGTCGTGTCCTCCGGAGGCGTGGGCGTCGGACTCGTCGGATCGGGCGACTCGGGCGGCGGATCCCCGTCCCCCGCCGTGACCTTGATCGTGGCGGCGGGCCGCACCGCCTCCGTGGGCGCGCACTTGGTGTCCGTGGACATGACGTTGATGGCGTACGCGTCCGGTGTCAGCGTCACCTCGCCGGCCGTCGTCAGTTTCAGTTTGCCCTTCATGTCGGACAGGATCATCGCCCCGCCCTTGGGGATCGCCGGGTTCTCGCGCGGCCCCTGCATCGCGACGGACCCGGTCTGCGCACCGGCTGCCTTGAGGGTGCCGGACGGCTGCACGGAGTTGGCGGGCAGGTCGATGAGGTCGGGGTTCTTGGACGCGGCCTGCGTGAACTTCCACACCACGTCGACCTCGTCGCCGACCTTCGCCGTGGCGGGTGCGCTGACCTCCACCTTTGTGGTGCCCTTGACCGTCGGCAGCCCGGAGACCGGAGGAGGTACGCAGTCGGTGGCGTAGGACACTTCGGCGGCCTGGGCGGGCGCCGCCGCCACCCCCAGCAGGACTCCCGCGCCGCCGAGCATCATCGCGACTCCGGCCGCGCTCGCTCTCCGGCCGCCGCCTGACTTCTTCGGTCTCGGCCGGACTCTCCGTTGCGTACTCACGTGTTTCCCTTCCTGGTGGGGGTCGTCGGAGTGTTCTCGTGCGGTGCGGAGAGCTGATCGGCCTCGGCGGCCCCGGGATCGGTGTCCGGGGTGAACCAGGGCAGAGCGGAGTGCGTACGGGCGCCCGTACGCGTACCTGAGCCGGAACCGGAACCAGAACTGGAGCCGGAGCCGGTGCCGGAACCGGTGCCGGAACCGGTGCCTGAGCCGGGGTGGGCCGGGTCGCGGTCGTCGGCGGAGTCCCTGGAGGCGGGCGAAAGATTCAGCTTCGGCATCCGCAGGGTGACCTCGGGCAGCCGCAGCCCCCCGCGCCGCACGCCGTGCGCGCCCCGGCCGGGCCGCACCTTCCGTCCGCCCCTGCCGGCCCGGCCGCCTCCGAACCGTCCGGCGCGCTGGTTGGGCCCGCTCGGCCGCACCCGGTCCACCACGGCCATCCCGGTCCGGAACAGCGCGGCCGGTACGACGACGCAGACCAGGAGCCAGAAGAGGGTCACGCCCCAGGGGCGGCCCACGCCCCACGGCTGCTCGGCGAGCACCTTGCCGCCGAACTTCAGGGAGACCGTGTAGTCGCCGTGCGCACCGGCGGTCAGCTCCACCGGCAGGGAGATCCGGGCCTTCTTGCCGGGGCCGATGGTGCCGCGCCACTGGTGTTCCTCCCACTGCGGGGCGAACACGCCGTGGGAGGTGCCGACCTGGAAGACCGGGTTCTTCACCGGGGTGGTGCCGACGTTGCCGACGGTGAAGACGAGCTTGCGGGACGGCGGGGCGCCGAACCAGGTGAGCAGACCGCCGGCCCCGTCGAGCCGGGTGTCGGTGAGCACCGACAGCCGCCCCGCGGTGTCCTCCTTGGGCAGGGGCTCGACCTCGTGTCCCGCGACCAGGAAGGGGGCGTCGGCCTCCGCCTTGGCGCCGGTGACGGTCGCGACATGGACCACGCAGGGGCACGGTACGGGCGGTTCGGTGACCGGCAGTTTCTTGCTGAACCGGCCCTTCGCGTCGGTGGTGACGGCGCGTCCGTCCGCGTTGGCGCAGGAGTTGGTCCCGCCGATCACGCCCCGGTCGGTCGAGGACCGGCCGCAGATGATCATCATCAGCAGGGCGTTCGCCCGCCAGCCGCTGCCGCTCACCGTGAGGGAACCGCCCGTCCCGGCCTGCGACTTGGAGAGCTTCACCTGCGGTTTCTCCGCCGCGGCGGCGGTACCCCCCATCAGCGGGAACAGCCCGAGCGCGAGCGCCACGACCACCGCCGCCACGGCCGCCCGCCACCGACACACCCCTTCAGCCGTGCCGCTCACATCACCGCTCCCGTCGACTCGACTTCCGTACGCGGCTGCCCGGCGGCCACGACCGGCCCCGGACGCCCCCGCTGTCGTGAGCGCCGCACACGCCGTACGCACCACAGGGCGCCGCCCGCGCACACCGCGAGCCCGGCCAGGGCGCCCGCCAGCGCCGCCTTCGGTACGAACCACGCTTCCGCGGCGGCCTCGGCGCGGGCCCCGCCGTCCGCGGTGACCGTCAGCTCGACGTCGACGCCGTCGAGGGCGGGCCGGTCCGGCCAGGGTTCGTCGAGCCGGACGCGGCGGCCGGGGAGCAGTTCGACGGGCAGGGCGCGCGGGGCCCGGTCGAGCACCGCGCCGAACAGTCCCTCGGCGCGTACGGCGAGTTTCGGGGTCAGCACGGTGGTGCCGCGGTTGACCAGCTCGTAGGAGATCCGGTCGTCGTGGATCCGCACGTGCTCGACCGTGAGCGCCGCGAGGGCCGGGCCGCCGACGCGCAGCTGGACGCGTACGGCCGCGGTCCGGCCACCGGCGCTCGCGAGGATCGCGCCGGGGTGGTCGCCCGGCGTGGTGTCCGCCGGGACGCTCACGGTGAAGGGCACGTCGGCGCGGGTGCGCGCGGGGATCCGTACCGTCCGCTCGGCGAAGGTGATCCAGGCGCCGGTGTCCTTCGCCCGTGCCCGTACGGAAAGCGTTCCGTCGCCGTCGTTGTCGGCGTCGGCGCCCCGGAGCCGTACCGTCAGCGGCTTTCCGCCGGGGTTGCGCACCGACACGGTGTCCTGGAGGACCGTGCCGGGCGCGCCCTCGGCGTAGAAGTACGGACGGCCGTCCCGGGCCCCGCCCGCCGAGGGCACGACGGACCAGTCGGCGTCGGCCACGGAGACCGGGGCGACGCCGAGCACGGTCACGGAGGCGAGGCAGAGGGCACGGACGGCGAACGGCATCGGCGGCTCCGTAGCAGAAGGGCTGGTGCGGGGCGGTTCAGCCGCGGGCCTGGTGGCGCCGGGTCAGCCACAGCACACCGGCCGCGCCCGCCAGCAGGACGGTGCCGCCGAGGGTCCCGAGGGCGATCGCGGAGTCCTCGGGTCCGGTCTGCGGCAGGTCCTCACCGCCGGCCGGGGCGTCCTGCGAGGAACCGGTGGTGCCCGAGCCGCCCGTCGAGCCGCCGCCCGCCGCCGCTGCGACGGTCAGGGTCAGCGAGGGCTTCGGGCTGTTGCCGGGGGTGCACGTGGTCGTCGTACCGAGGGCCTTGATGGTCAGCACACCCGCGGTGAAGGTGACCTTGCCGCTGCCCTTCGGGGTGTACGTGCCGGTCAGATCGGTGATCTTGATGGGGGTGTTGGCGGGGATCGCGGCCGGGTTCGGCGGACCCTTGACCGCCACGGTGCCGCTGTCGGCGCCGCCGAGCTTGATGACCGCGCTCGGGTTCATCGCGCCCTTGCCCAGTTCGACGGGGCTGGACGAGACGCCCTTCTCGAAGGTCATCGTGAGCCGGTAGCCGCTGCCGCTCTTGACACTCTTGATGTCGATGGGCGAGACCGCCGACTTGTCACCGATAGGGGTTTTGCACTGGTAGTTGACGTCCACCACGTCGGCCCGGGCTGCGGGGGCGGCCATCAGCACCGCCGAGCCGGCCAGGGCCGCGGCGGACGCGAGCGCTGCGGTTCGTTTCTGGTACGTCCGGTATGACACGGTCCCCTCATTCCCGAAGGCGTTCCTGACACCATTCCTGGCTCAGTTCCTGACGGAACATCAGATCGGCCGTCAAGGTACGCCCGCCCCCTCACCGAGGGAAGACAAAATGCGCACCGGATCCGTGGGGATCCGATGCGCATGGGGTGAGCGACGAGCGGGGGCGTCTCGCCGGGGCAGGCCCGGAGGGCCGCCCCGACAGGGGCGCGGGGAACTGCGCGACCGGCCCCCACCGAACCCGCACCCGAGCACACGCAAAGGGAGGCACCCCAGGGGGCAGGCCCGAAGGACCGCCCCGCTCAGGGGCGCGGGGAACTGCGCGACCAGCCCCCACCGGACCCGCACACGAAAACCGAACAGTCAGCGCACCCGACAGAGGGCGACGCCACACCACAGCGGAGCGCTACGCGGGCGCGCCCAACTCCGCCCAGACCGTCTTCCCCGCAACCCCCTCCGCCCGGATCACACCCCAGTCCAGACAGAGCCGCTGCACGATGAACATCCCGTGCCCCCCGGGCCGCCCGGCCCGATGCGGCGTCCGCGGCGCGGGCTGACCGGCCCCACGGTCGGACACCTCGATCCGCAGCACCTTGTTCTCGCAGGAGATCCAGAGCTCGTCCGGCCCCTCGGCATGCAGGCACGCGTTGGTGACGAGTTCGGAGACGACCAGCAGTACATCCTCCGCCGCGGCCCGCCGATCGGCGGTGGCCGCGGGCAGCCACCCCCACTCGTACAGCGCCTGCCGGGCGAAGTCACGGGCGAGCGGTACGACCCCGCTCTCGCCCTCGAAGTTCAGCCGGCGGGTATGACGCCCGGCGGGCGTACCGCCCGCAGACGTCCCGGAAGCGCCGCCGTCGCCCGATTCAGGGCCGCGGTCGCCCGGCGAGTAAGGCCGGGTGGTGCTCATCAGCGCTTCACCTCACCGATTCACCAGTTCACGATTCAAGACTCAGTTCTCAGCACATTCAGCACATGCGGCGCACTCGGAAAGCTCAGGACACTCGGGCTCCGGGAGTGGTCCGGGACTGCCGCGCGCTCACCGTTCGTCCGTTGACATATTCAGGATGTCTCCTGCCCGACCGAACCGTCGGAACACCACTTGTTCGGTACGGATGACGAGACTCCGCTATCGCGTTGATCACGTTGATCACGCCGAAGGCGACCTGGACACCACCGCGCCGCAGGACTGCGACCCCGGGGCGACTAGTCACCCCGATCGGCCGAGGGCCGGTCGGCCCCGGCCTCACCCGCCGCGGAGGCGTCCGCGGAGTCACCTGCCCCGCTCTTGTCGGCCAATGCCGCTTCCAGCGTGTCGTGCACGGTGAAGACGGCCTCGGCCCCGGTGATCTCGAACACCCGGGCCACCACCGGCAGCATGCCCGCCAGGTGGACCCCGCCACCGGCGGCCTCGGCGCGCAGCCGAGCCCCGAGAAGGACGTTCAGTCCGGTGGAGTCGCAGAACTCCAACCGTGAACAGTCCACGACGAGACGCACGAACCCGCGGTCGAGGCAGTCCTCGACCGGTTCGCGCAGAAGATCCGCCGTATGGTGATCCAGCTCACCCGCCGGGGTGACGACGGCACTAGTGCCCTCTTCTCGCACCTCGACCAGAAGCCGGCCCGACTGTGCGCTGCCGACCGTCCCGCGGTCCATGCCGTCTCTCTCTTCCGACCGATGTGGTTGTTCGTTGACGCACTCGAACCCTACGCCTTCCCTGCACACTCTGACACCCGAACAACCGCCAAGAAACGGACATTTCACCGCATAACTCACTTGCGGGAGGGTCACGAAAGCGGGTAGGGCTAGTAGAGACAGTTTTCGACACGGCCGGCTTTGGAGGCGCCGCACACCGCAGTGCACGTATTGGCATCGGCAGCCATATGCCGAGAACGATGGAGGACATCATGTCACCCCGGCTCGACGCATCGCAGGCCCAGAGGGCGACGTCGACACGCCCTCTGGACGAACTGGAAGAAGAGTCCACCGACGAGAACGCCGGCCTCGCCGGGCTTCCCGAGATCCCCCCGTTCGCGGAGGTGGGCCCGGTCGACGCGCGAGCACTCTCCAAGACTCTCTTCGAGCGGCTCGAATCGCTGGAGGAAGGCACCTCCGAGTACTCGTACGTCCGCAACACTCTGGTCGAACTCAACCTCGCCCTGGTCAAGTTCGCCGCCTCCCGGTTCCGCTCCCGCAGTGAGCCGATGGAAGACATCATCCAGGTCGGCACGGTAGGCCTGATCAAGGCGATCGACCGCTTCGAACTCAGCCGTGGCGTCGAGTTCCCCACTTTCGCGATGCCGACCATCGTCGGCGAGATCAAGCGCTTCTTCCGTGACACGTCATGGTCGGTGCGCGTACCGCGAAGGCTGCAGGAGCTCCGCCTCGACCTGGCCAAGGCGGGCGACGAACTCGCACAGCAACTGGACCGCGCTCCGACGGTGGGAGAGCTGGCGGAGCGTCTGGGGCTGTCGAACGACGAGGTCGTCGAGGGCATGGCGGCGTCCAACGCCTACACCGCCAGCTCACTGGACGCCCAGCCCGAGGAGGACGACTCCGAGGGCGCGCTGGCGGACCGGATCGGCTACGAGGACCACGGACTCGAAGGCATCGAGTACGTGGAGTCGCTGAAGCCGCTGATCGCCGAACTTCCGCACCGCGACCGGCAGATCCTGTCGCTGCGCTTCGTCGCCAATCTGACCCAGTCGGAGATCGGCGAGGAGCTGGGCATCTCGCAGATGCACGTGTCGCGGCTGCTGTCGCGGACGCTGGTGCGACTGCGCAGGGGTCTGACCGTCGAGGAGTGACACCCTCGTCGCAGCAGGACCTGCGCGGGGCCGAGCCGAACTGACCGGCTCGGCCCCGCGCTTTCTGTTGACCGACCCCCTCATCCCCCATTCGACGCACCCGAGTTACCCACGGGAACCCCTTTCCTCATTGGCCCCCTTCCCTCACTATGGTCACCCGGCAAACTGGCTGGTACGTCAGCAGCCGAGCGCGCGACGGAGCGCGTGACTGTTCGGGCGCAGGGGAGGCGGACGCATGGCTCGGGGCGAGGGCGACGACGATCGGCCCGGCGCGGGCGTGCACACGGGAGCGTCCGACGCACGGCTCACGGAACTGCTGCGCGCCGACGCCGCCACCGCCGACGCGGCGCTGGAGGAGCTGCGCGCCCGCCACCGCCCCGCGGTGCTCGCGTACGCCCGGCTGTGCACCACCGGCGAGTACGCGGCCCGGGAGCTGACGGCCCACGCGTTCACGCTCGCCGCGCGGGAGACCGAGCGCGGCACGGACCCGCGCGGGCCGTGGCGGCACCAACTCCTGCTCCTGGCCTGGCGGCTGGCCGCCACATGGGCCGGCGACCAGCGCTCGCGCCGCCTCGATCCCGCCCTGCTCGCGCGGCTGCACGAGGCGGGCCCCGGCGGCCCGACCCCGCCGATGCTCGACGCGTTCCACTCGCTGCCCACCCGCGTCCAGGGCCTCATCTGGTACGGGCTGGTCGAGCGGGAGCCCGAGGACGAGACGGCGGGACTGCTGGGCGTCACGCGCCAGGACGTGACGTACGGGCTGGAGTCCTCGCTCCAGGCGTTGCGCGCGACGTTCCTGAAGTCCCACCTCGCCGCGTCCGGGGATCCGCGCTGCCAGGACTTCCGCCGCCTGATAGAGGAGTCGGTACGCCCCGACCACCCTCGTCACAGTGCGGATCTGCGAGCCCACCTGGCCGAGTGCGGACACTGCGCGACGGCGTACGAGGTGCTGTCCGCGCTGCGGGACGACCGGCGTACGGCGCTGGCGGAGGGCCTGCTTCCCTGGGGAGGCTCGGCGTACGCGGCGACTTCCGGAACCCGGCCGCACACGCACGAGCGGACGGATCCGGGCCCCTGGACCGCGCTGAGCACCTGGCCGCCCTCCCGCCGCTTCGTCCTCACCTCGGCGGCGCTCGGGGTGACCCTGGCCCCGCTGCTCCTGTTTCTCATCCCCTCACAGGATGTGGACGGTACGGCGGCCCCGGCCCGCCCACCGGTGACGGTGACGGCGACGGTCCCGACGGAGCCACCGTCATCACCCCCGTCGAAGCCGACGCCCAGCCCCAGCGCCTCCCCGACGAAGTCCCCGCCCCCATCCCCGTCCCCGTCCCCGCGTCCGTCCCACACGAAGCCACCCCCCTCCCCTCCCGGGGGCAGCTACACGCAGGTGGTGAACCTGGCCTCGGGCCGCTGCCTGGACATCGACAACGGCGACCTGGAGAAGGGCACGGACGTCATCACGGCACCCTGCTCCTCCTCCCGCACGCAACGCTGGCGCGTCGACGCCGACGAGGGCGCCCTGCGGTCGTACGCCGACCCCGACTTCTGCCTGGACAGCCGGGGCGCGACCGACGACGGCGTGGGCATCTGGGAATGCGACTCGCTCAACGGCCACAACGGCCCGAACCTGCGCTTCGCGGTGACCACGAAGGGCGCGATCCGCCCGGCGATAGCCCCGGACCACGCCCTGACCCCGACGGGCAACAACACCCTGGACCTGGCCCCGGACACGGGCGAGGCGATCCAACGCTGGCGAGCGGGCAGGACATGACCCGCCCGCACTGGGCTCAGGCGCCCTCGACGAACAGTTCCCCGGCATCGGCGACGCGATAGGACCGGTCGAGCCAGGAACCGAGCTCGTCCATGTCGGTGGCGGCCAGAACGCGCTTCCGAACGACATCGGGTACGTCGATGCCCCGCCACTGCAGAGTACGAAGAACGCTCTCGGCCCTCTCCTGGGCCCGCCCCTCTTCACGGCCCTCTTCACGCACCTGCTCGGCAAGCGGGTGTCGCCAGAAGTACTGGATCGCCGTCATCAGGTCCCTTCCGTTCAACCCGATCAACGGGCTACACGGCGGCCAGGTCACACCAGACGTACTTGCCTCGGTTGCCGTGTCTGAACAGGGGGTGCCAGCCCCAGGCGTCGGCGCATGCATGGACCAGGGCGAGGCCTCTGCCGCCCTCGGCGTCGGTGAGGGCCGTCAACTCTCCGGGCGGCTCGGGCGGTTCGGGGTCGGCGTCCCACGCGCCGATCCGCAGGACCCCGACCGACCAGCAGACCCGCAGGGTCGCGGGCCCCTTCGTGTGGAGTACGGCGTTGGCGATCAACTCGGCCGCGAGGAGTTCGGCGACATCGACGAGCCGGATCAGCCCGTGCATGGTGAGGATGAGGCGCAGGGTGCGGCGGGAGATGGTGACGCCGCGGGGGTCGTTGGGAATGGAGAGGGAGTACTCCCAGGGTCCGGTCTCGTTTTCGGGCATGCGTCAGCTCCGGGTGTGGGGCGCGGGGTGGTTGCACGCGCGGTGGCAGGGCCGCAGCCGTCATGGCAGGACGGAGCGGTGCACTTCCGCAGCGTGTTCTTTACGTCACCGAAGGTAGGGCATGAATTAATGCCGCTGCAACCGACTGCGTAACCTGCCACCCGTACGTGGCATAACCGCACAGCGGTCGACAATCGGAGGGCGTATGCCGCCAAGGAGTCATCCCACGGCACGCCAGGCTCGCCTGGGAACCGAACTGCGCAGGCTGCGCGAGGCCTCCGGCCTGAAGGCGCGCGATGTTGCCGCGTTCCTCAACTCCACCTCGACGCAGATGAGTCAGATGGAGGCGGGCATCGCAGGCGTCAGCGCGCAGCGCATCCGACGGCTCGCGGCCCATTACTCCTGCCCGGACGAAGCACTGATCGAGGCGCTCTCAGCCATGGCCGGCGAGCGCCCACGAGGATGGTGGGACGAGTACCGGGGCGTGTTGCCACAGGTGAACCTCGACGTTGCCGAGGCAGAGCACCATGCGACGTTCTTGCGCGAGGTCGTCATCACGCACATTCCCGGACTGCTGCAGACACCCGACTACGCACGGGCGATCTTCGGGTACATGCGTCCGGAACTGCCGGAGGACGAGTTGGCGCCTCGGGTGGAGCACCGGATGAAGCGGCACGCGGTCATCGAGGGTGACAGCCCGCCCCCTTACGAGACGATCATTCACGAGTTCGCGCTACGCATCCGCGTGGCCGACCGCCAGGCATCCGTCGCGCAACTCCGCCGCATCCTGGCCGAGATCGAGCAGGGGCACGCCACCGTACGCGTCATCCCGACCGATCAGGACCACTTCGCCGGAGCCGGAGCCTCGATGCTGTACCTGGGCGGTCCGCTGACCCGCCTGGACACCGGGCTCAAGGACACCCCCGGTGGAACGATGTTCATCGACGCCGAAGCACAACTGGAACGGCTCCGAACTCTCTTCCGTAAGGTGGAGAAGGCGTCCATGGAACCCACGGCATCCCGTGACTTCATCCACCGCCTGACGAAGGAACTGTGAGGCACCCCATGAGCCACACCCTGCACTGGCAGAAGTCCACGTTCTCGGACGGCGGTGAGGGCAACACCTGCGTCGAGATCGCCACCTCCCCCGGAACCGTCCACCTCCGCGAGAGCGACACCCCCGAGGTCGAACTCACCACCACCAACGGCCCGTTGGCCCACCTGATACGCGGGGTAAAAGCGGGCTCCGCCTGATCACACCCGTACCCCCCGGCGCCATACCTCCCGCACCAGCGGCACCCCCGGCCGGTACGCCAAGTGCACGTGGCTCGGGGCGTCCAGGAATGCCAAGTCGGCGTACGCGCCCGGGGTCACGCGGCCGATGTCCGTGCGGCGGAGGGCCGCGGCGCCACCCGCCGTGGCCGACCAGAGCGCCTCGTCCGGCGTCATGCCCATGTCCCGTACCGCGAGCGCGATGCAGAACGGTACCGACGACGTGAAGGACGAGCCCGGGTTGCAGTCCGTCGACAGGGCGACCGTGACGCCCGCGTCGAGGAGGCGGCGGGCGTCCGGCCACGCGGCGCGCGTCGAGAACTCCGCGCCGGGCAACAGCGTCGCCACCGTCGCGCCGCTCGCGAGCGCGTCCACGTCCGCGTCGGTGAGGTGCGTGCAGTGGTCCGCGCTGGCCGCGTCCAGCTCGACGGCCAGCTGCACTCCGGGCCCGTACGAGAGCTGGTTGGCGTGGATGCGCGGGTGCAGCCCCTTCGCCCGGCCCGCCGTGAGGATCGCGCGGGCCTGGTCCCCGTCGAAGGCGCCCTTCTCGCAGAAGACGTCGATCCAACGCGCGTACGGGGCGCACGCGTCGAGCATCTCGCCGGTGACCAGCGCGACGTACGCGGCGGGGTCGTCCGCGAGGTCCGGCGAGACGATGTGCGCGCCGAGGAACGTGACCTCGTCGGTGTGCGCGGACGCGATGCGCAGGGCCCGCGCCTCGTCCTCGACCGTCAACCCGTAGCCGGACTTCGTCTCGAACGTGGTCGTGCCCTGGCGCAGAGCCTCGTCGAGGTAGTGGACGACGTTGCGCTCAAGCTCGTCGTCGCTCGCGGCGCGCGTGGCCGCGACGGTCGTGCGGATGCCACCGGCACTGTAGGCCCGGCCCGACATCCGGGCGTTGAACTCCTGCGTGCGGTCGCCCGCGAAGACGAGGTGCGAGTGGGAGTCCACGAAGCCGGGGATCACCGTGCGGCCACCGGCGTCGACCCGATTGTCAGTGGCGGGTGCTTTTCTTGAGTCACCGGTCCACGCGATGCGGTCGCCGTCGATGACGACGGCCGCGTCCTGGATCAGACCGAGCGGAGACCCGTCACCGAGAGAGGAGTCGTTGGTGACCAGACTGGCGATGTTGGTGATGAGGGTCGTGCTGCTCATGGCGTCCTTGAGGGCAGTCGGGGCAAGAGGGGCCCGGTCGGGGCCGGAGTTCAGGCGCGCAGCGCTTCGATGGCGTCCGCCAGGGCCTGCGGCACGTCCGGGACCAGGGCGTGCACCCCGTCGCGTACGACGTGCCGGCCGCCCACGACGGTGTGCCGCACGTCCGCCGCTGTCGCGGCGAATACGGCCGTCTCGGCCCCGAGCCGCGGCAGCGTGCCCGCTGTCCTGACGGAGTCGAGCGCGAGCGTCGTGAAGTCGGCGAGCGCACCCGCTTCGAGCGTGCCCGCGTCGGCCCAGCCGAGGGCCGCGTGGCCGTCGGCGGAGGCGGCGCGCAGGAGCGCCGCCGCGGTCCAGTGACCCCGCGTACGGCTGCGCAGGCGTTCGTTCAGTTCCATCGCGCGCGCCTCTTCGAGCAGGTCGATGACGGCGTGGCTGTCGGAGCCGAGGGACAGCGGAGAGCCGGCCTGCTGGAGGGCGACGGCCGGTCCGATGCCGTCGGCGAGGTCGCGTTCGGTGGTCGGGCACATGCACGTGCCGGTGCCCGAGCGGCCGAGCAGCGCGATGTCGTCGCCGGTGAGGTGGGTGTTGTGCACGCCCGTGGTGCGCGGGCCCAGCACCCCGTGGTCGGCGAGCAGTTGCGTGGGCGTGCGGCCGTGCGCCGCCAGGCAGGCGTCGTTCTCCGCCGTCTGCTCGGACAGGTGCACATGGAGCGGGGCCTGCCGCTCCTCCGCCCACCGCGCCACCGTCGCCAACTGCCCCGCGGGCACCGCCCGTACGGAGTGGACGGCGGCCCCGATCCGCGCGTGATCCCGGTCCTTGAGAACTGAACAGCGTGTTGCCCAGGCCTCCGCGGTGCCGTCGGAGAAGCGGAGCTGGTGCCGGTTCGGGGGCTGCCCCCTGCGCGCGTCGACGAGGCCGGCGGCGAGGTAGACGGTGTCGAGGAGGGTGATGCGGATGCCCGCCTCGGCGGCGGCCTCGACGAGCGCCTCCCCCATGGCGTTCGGGTCGGCGTACGGGGTGCCGCCCGGCGCGTGGTGCACGTAGTGGAACTCGCCGACGGCCGTGACCCCGGCGAGCGCCATCTCCGCGTACACCGCGCGGGCGAGCGCGTGGTACGTGTCCGGGGTGAGCCGGTCCGCGACGGAGTACATGATCTCGCGCCAGGTCCAGAAGGTCCCGGAGCCGACCTGGACGGTGCCGCGCAGGGCCCGGTGGAAGGCGTGGCTGTGGGTGTTGGCGAGGCCGGGAAGGGTCAGGCCGCGCAGGATCTCCGCGCCGGGCGGTGGACTGTCGACGCCCGTGCGGACGGCGGCGATCCGGCCGTCCGTGCCCACGTCGAGGGCCACGCCCGGCTCCACGTAGGAGTCGAGCCAGGCGTGCTCCAGCCAGTACGTCGTGCCTCGCGCGCTCACGTGCGGCTCACTCACTTGCAGGCCAGCCCTTCCAGTACGTCGGCGAGTGCGGTCACCCCGGCCACGCAGTCGTCCTCGGCGGCGTACTCGGCCGGCGAGTGCGAGACCCCCGTGGGGTTGCGTACGAACAGCATGGCGGTCGGGATCGCACCGGAGAGGATCCCGGCGTCGTGTCCCGCTCCGGTCCCGAGGACGGGCACGGTCAGATGCGCGCCCTTCCCCCCGCCCTCCTTGCCCAGGAGGCGGGCGATCTCGTCCCGCAGGGCGTGCTCGAACTCGACGACGGGCGTGAACGACTCCCGGACGACGTCGAGGTGGATGCCGTGCGCGTCGGCGTACTCGCGGGCGGCCTTCTCGATGCCGTGGACGACCGTGTCGAGGGTCGCCTGGTCGGCGGCGCGGGAGTCGAGCCAGCCGCGTACGAGGGAGGGGATGGCGTTGACGCCGTTCGGCTCGACGGAGATCTTGCCGAAGGTGGCCACCGCGCCGGCGAGCCGGGCCTCCCGGCGGGCCGCGAGCACGGTCTCCGCGTACGACAGCATGGGGTCGCGGCGGTCCACGAGGCGGGTGGTGCCCGCATGGTTGGCCTCGCCCCGGAAGTCGAAGCGCCACCGCCCGTGCGGCCAGATGGCGCTGGCGACGCCGACGCGGTCGCCGGTCAGGTCGAGGGCACGCCCCTGCTCGACGTGCAGCTCGACGAACGCGCCGATACGGCCGAGGCGTTCGGGGTCCGCGCCGATGGCGTCCGGGTCGTGGCCCGCGGCCTCCATCGCCTGCGGGAGGGTGATCCCGTCGGCGTCGGTGAGCCGGTGCGCCTGCTCGACGGTGAGTTCCCCGGCGGTGAGCCGCGAGCCCACACAGGCGAGCCCGAAGCGGGCGCCTTCCTCGTCGCCGAAGTTCACGATGGCGAGGGGCTTGGTGAACCGCGCGTTCCGGCCGCGCAGTTCGTCCAGCGCGGCGAAGGAGGACACGACGCCGAGGGGCCCGTCGAAGGCACCGCCGTCGGGCACGGAGTCGAGGTGGGACCCGGTGACGACGGCGTCCCCCGCGGCGGGGTCGCCGAGCCAGGCCCACTGGTTCCCGTTCCGGTCCAGTTCGAGGGTGAGCCCACGCGCCTCGGCCTGCGCCCGGAACCAGGCCCGGCAGTCGGTATCGGCCCCGGTCCAGGCGAACCGCCGATACCCCCCGGACCCGGCATGCCGCCCGATGGCCGCCAACTCCCCCCACATCTCAAGAAAGGAGGATCCACCTACACGCGGCCGGTCAGGCACCCCCAGCCCGTCCGCCGTCTGCCGACGAGACCGCTCAGGCACTTCCACCCCATCCGCCGTCTGCCGACGAGACCGCTCGGGCCCATCCAGCCC
>NZ_JBHWZP010000231.1:0-14934 GCF_042728395.1 Streptomyces sp. NPDC060205 | reverse complement strand
GGGCGCACCCGTGCACGGGTGCGCCCCTCGGCGTGTGCCTGGGCCGCAAGGGCCCGTGCGCTTCGCTCAGTTGTGGCCGAAACGCTTCTGGTGCTTACGGGCGACATCGGCGGGGCTGCCCTGGATCTGCGACACCGGCGACTGCCGCTCCTGTGCCGAGGACCGCTCGGACTGCTCCTGCGCGCGCTCCGGCTGCGACGAGCGGTCCTGATCGCCGCCCTGTTTACGGTTCTTGTTCTTGGCCATGGTGCTGCCTCCTACGGGGTTTTCAGGGGCCAGGGCCGGGACCAGACTCACATAGGCTGACGAGTCACGCATTTCGGAGAATTACCGTGCGTAATAAGGCCTGTGGGTGCGTGACATCCCGATCCGCCACGCCGAAGATCGAGTTCCGGCCGTTAACCTCCGCGTGGTCGGGCAGACTCGAAGGAAGCCCGAAGCAAACCTCCCGGAAAGAGGGTGGATCGCGTGGACCGCTGCATCGTCCTGGTGGACGCCGGTTATCTGCTCGGGGCCGCTGCCAGTCTCCTCGCCGGGGAACCCTCGCGATCCCGGATCACCGTGGACCACGCCGCCCTCATCCAGGGGCTGCGCGAGCGCGCCGAGTCCGAGACGGATCGGCCCCTGCTGCGCATCTACTGGTTCGACGGCGCCCCCGACCGCGTACCGCAGCCGGAACACCGCAGGCTGCGGGTGATGCCCCGGGTCACCGTGCGCCTCGGCGCGCTGACCCGCAGCGACGGGCGGTGGGCGCAGAAGGGCGTCGACGCCGCCATGCACGCCGAGCTGACCGAGCTGGCGCGCAACCGGGCCTGCTCCGACGTCGTGCTCGTCACCGGCGACGGGGATCTGCTGCCCGGCATGATGGCCGCCAAGGAACACGGGGTCGCCGTGCACCTGTGGGCCGTGCAGGCCGCGGACGGCGACTACAACCAGTCCGAGGACCTCGTCGCCGAGGCCGACGAGCGGCGTGTGCTCGACCGGACCTGGATCACCAAGGCCGTCCGGGCCAAGGAGCTCGGCGGGGTCTGCGCGCCGCCGCCCGTGCCGCGGCCCGAGATCGCCGCGATCCTCTCCGCGCCGCTGCCCGACTCCGCGCTGAGCGCCGGGCTCGGCTCCGCGCCGTCCTCCGCACTGGGCTCCGCCGGTGAGCGGGGCGTGGGGGAACGGACCGCGGCCCAGGCCGAGCACGCGCAGGCCGCGCCCGGCGAGAACGGCGCGGAGGCGCGGGTGCCGGCCGCGAAGGGTGTGCCCACGCCGAAGGATCTGGCCGCGCTGCGGGCGCCCGGGCCGCCCGTGCCCGGCAGCGCGGCGGGGCAGCATCCCGCGAACGCGACGCTGCGCTGGTCGTCCGACAAGGGGTGGGTGGACCGGCCCGGCGCCGCCCCGGCGGAGAGCCCGGAGGCCGCGCAGCTGCCCACGCTCGCGCAGCTCACCTCGGCGGAGCAGCGGTGGGCCGACCGGGAGGAGGACATCACCACGGTCGGTGGTGATCCGTTCGAGGTCGGGCAGGTGTTCGCGCGGCGGTGGATGGAGCGGCTGGCCGACCAGGCGCAGCTGCCGAAGCTGTCCACGATGTATCCGCGGGTGCCGCATCGGATCGACGGGGAGTTGTTGCGGTACGCGGCGCGGTTCGGGTTGCTCGCGCACAAGGACGATCAGATCGATGAGCATGATCGGTATGCGATTCGGGCGGGGTTCTGGCGGGAGATCGATGTGCGGGCCGCCACGGAGCATGCTCCCGCGGGGGAGTAGGTGGGGGTTTGTTGTCGGGTGCGGGTCGGTGGGGGTTGGTCGCGCAGTTCCCCGCGCCCCTCGGGACGGGCTGCGCCCTGTCCCCCCGCCGCTGACGGGCGCTCCTCGCGGGTCTTGAAGAGGGCGGCGGTGCCCATTCCTGGCAGGTATGTCCTCCCCGCGCGTCGTTCGTGGGGTGGGACCCCGTAGTCTCGGGTCTCGTGAGTACGCGCACCGCACAGGCAGTCCGGGACGGGCACGGTGGGGATGTCGTGTGTGCCGTGCGGGATCTTACGAAGACGTATCCGGCGGTGCGCGGCCGGCGCGGGCAGCCCGCGACCCCCGAGGTGCGGGCCACCGACGGCGTCCGCATCGACATCCGGCAGGGCGAGATCTTCGGGCTGCTCGGGCCGAACGGCGCCGGCAAGACCACCCTCGTACGCCAGCTGACCGGGCTGATGCGCCCCGACCGCGGCAGCGTCGAGATCCTCGGGCACGACATCGTGCGCCACCCCGAGCGGGCGTCGCGCATCCTCGCGTACCTCGGGCAGGAGTCCACCGCGCTCGACGAGCTGACCGTGTCGCTCGCCGCGGAGACCACCGGCCGGCTGCGCGGGCTCGACGTGCGCGGCGCGCGGGCCGAGCGGGACGCGGTCCTGGAGGAGCTGGGGCTCACCGCGCTCGCCTCGCGGCCCCTGAAGAAGCTGTCCGGCGGACAGCGGCGGCTCGCCTGCTTCGCCACCACCCTCGTCGGCGCACGGCCCTTCCTCGTCCTCGACGAACCCACCACCGGCATGGACCCCGTCGCACGGCGGGCCGTCTGGAGCGCCGTCGACCGGCGCCGGGCCGAGCACGCCACGACGGTGCTGCTGGTCACCCACAACGTCATCGAGGCGGAGACCGTCCTCGACCGGGTCGCCGTGCTCGACCGGGGCCGCGTCATCGCCTGCGACACCCCCTCCGGCCTCAAGGAACAGGTCGCCGGCGAGGTGCGGCTCGAACTCGTCTGGCGCGAGCGCGCCCCGCTCGACGTACCGGAAGTCGCGGCCCTGCGCGACCGCGCCGTAGAGTCGGGCCGTCGCTGGTCGCTGCGGCTCTCCCCCGAGGAGGCCCGCGCGGCCGTCGCGGCGGTCACCGGCGGCGCCGCCTTCGCGGCCCTGGACGACTTCACGCTCGCCACCCCGAGCCTGGAGGACGTGTATCTGGCACTGGGCGGCAGCGCCGGAAGCGTACGGGGGTTGGTCAAGGCATGAGCACGCCGGCCTCCGCAGCCGTACGGAACAGGTACAGGACGACAGCCGAAGCGAACAGGAGCCGCTCGACGTGAGTGTCGTACCCGCCGAGATCCTGCCCGGCGCAGCCCGCGTGGACGGGAGCCGGAGCGTGGACACCGAGGACGGTGCCCGTGCCGTGGCCGTGCTCGGGCCGCGCGCGCGGCTGTGGCCCGCGCTGGCCGCCGTCTACCGGGCGCAGCTCTCCCGGGCCAGGGTGGCGCGGATCCCGCTGCTGTTCGTGGCGACCTTCCAGTCGATCGGGATCATGGTCCTGATGCGCGGGGTCGTGGACGGCGGCGGCGAGGCACGGGCCGTGGTCGCCGGTTCGTCGGTCCTCGTGGTCGCGTTCGTCGCGCTCAACCTGCTCGCCCAGTACTTCGGCCAACTGCGCGCCAGCGGCGGTCTCGACCACTACGCGACGCTGCCCGTACCGCCCGCCGCCGTCGTGCTGGGCGCCGCCGCCGCGTACGCCTCCTTCACCGTGCCGGGGACGCTGGTGACCGCCGTCGTGGGCAGCGTCCTCTTCCAGTTGCCGCTGACGCACCTGTGGATCCTCGTCGCCGTCATCCCGCTCGCGGGCGCGGCGCTCGCCGGGCTCGGAGCGGCGCTCGGGCTGCTCGCGCCCCGCCCCGAGCTGGCCACCCTGCTCGGCCAGTTGGGCATGTCCGCCGCGCTGCTGCTCGGTGTGCTGCCGCCGGACCGGCTGCCGACGTTCGTGCAGTGGGCGCGCGATCTGATGCCCTCCACCTACGGGGTGGAGGCCCTCGGGCTGACCTTCGGGCCCGACCCGGACTGGGGTCTCGTGCTGCTCGACCTCGCCGTCTGCGCGGGTGTCGGCGTCGCCTCGCTGGCCGTGGCGACCTGGGCCTACCGCCGGGCGGCCGTCCGGTGACGCGCCCGACAGGCGGGCCTGGCACGATGTCGGTGTGACCGCACCGCTGAACCCGCCTCCGCCGCCGCACCACCAGCCGCCGCACGACGCCTGGCAGGCGCCGCCCGCCGGGTACGGGCTCGGTCATCAGGAGGACGGTCCCGGAATGAAGACAGAGCTGCGCGAGGCCGCGATCGTCACGGTCGCGATGGCGGTCGCCGGACTGCTGCTCGGTGTCCTGTGGTGGTGGCTGGCACCGCACGTGCCGCTGGTCTCGGACGACACCACCGTCTACCTCGCGGACACGGAGGGGGAGCAGGCCATCGGCGTGGACGGAACGTTCACTCTGCTGGCGCTCGGCCTCGGCCTGGTCAGCGCGCTGGTGGTGTTCCTGCTGCGGCGCCGGGGCGGTATCGCGCTCGTCGTCGCCCTCACCGTCGGCGGCGTCCTCGGTTCCCTGGTCGCCTGGCGCCTCGGCATCTGGCTCGGCCCCACCCAGGACGTGGTCGCGCACGCCAAGGAGGCAGGCAAGGGCGTCACCTTCGACGCCCCGCTGGAACTCGGCGCGAAGGGCGCCCTGCTGGCGTGGTCCGTCTCGGCCCTGCTCATCCACCTGGGCCTGACGGCCCTCTTCGCCCCCAGGGACCCGGACCCCTTCGAGACCCGGTCCCCGTACTACCCACAGCCCCCGCAGGCCTGACGGCCACCCAGGACGGGGCAGCCCCGCAGGGGCGCCCCGAGGGGCGCGGGGAACTCCGCGGCCGGCCACGACGCACCCGCAGCCGACGCACAACCTCGAAGCGGAGCGTTCACGCCGGCCGGCGCCCATGATTCGCCCGCCCCTTACGGATACGCCACTTCCGCTTACGCGTCTTCTTCGACATGTCCTCGGTACTTAACCGAGAACCCGGCCCCCGTCGAGAGGCCGCGCACGCCCGTCGTGAGGGTCAGTCCCGCCCGACGGCGGCCACCACCGCGCCGGTGAGCCGCGCGAGGTCGTCGGGGGCCAGCTCGACCTCCAGCCCCCGCCGCCCCGCGGAGACGCAGATCGTGGCGTGCCCGCGCGCGGACGCGTCCAGCACCGTACGCAGCCGCTTGCGCTGCCCGAGCGGTGAGATGCCCCCGCGGACGTACCCCGTGGTGCGTTCCGCGGCGGCCGGGTCGGCCATCGCGGCCCGCTTGCCGCCCACCGCCGCCGCCAGCGCCTTCAGGTCGAGGGAGCCCGCCACGGGCACGACGGCCACGGTCAGGTCCCCGTCGACGTCCGCGACGAGCGTCTTGAAGACCCGGTCCGGGGACACCCCCATGGCCTCGGCGGCCTCCTCCCCGTACGAGGGGTGCGCCGGGTCGTGTTCGTAGGCGTGGACCGTGAACTCGACCCCGGCCGCGGCGAGCGCCACGGTCGCCGGCGTCCCGCCCGTCTGCTGCTGCTTCTTCGCCTTCTTGGCCAAGGGACGTTCCTTCAGTTGAGGCTCGTGGGCCCGCGCGTCAGCTCCGACGCGGGCAACGAGGGCAGATTGCGAATGATCGCGGTCTCCGCCCGCAGCAGCGTCAGCTCCTCGCGCAGCCGGGACGCGATGTCCGGTGCCTGGAGCAGCCGCTGCTTCGCCGGGACGTCCAGCATCGCCGCCGCCGCGACCAGGTACGAGACGACGGACGGCTCGTCGGGGAGATCGGCCCCGGTGGCGAGCGAGCGCTCCCGCGCGCCCGCCAGCCGCTTCTGGTACTGCCGGAACGCCCGCAGCACCCCTTCCGCCAGCGCCCCGGCCTCTTCGCCGGGCTCCTCCGGCAGTTCTTCGAGGTCGGCCGTCAGATAGGCCCCGGAGGCGTCCACGGAGGCCAGCCTTACCCGGGTCGTCCCGGTGGCCAGTACCTCGAAGCTGCCGTCGGCCCGTTCCCGGATCGTCGCCGCGTCGGCGATGCAGCCCACCGCGTGGAAGGCCTTCAGCGGTTCGTCGCCGAAGCCGGCCGAGGGCCCGCGCTGCGGTACGGCCGTCTGGTCGGGCATGCCGGGCGAGGTGGCCGCGACCTCGTGGCCGTCGCGGATGGCGACGACGGCGAACCGGCGCGGTTCGTCCTCGGGGGTCTTGAGCAGATCCCGCATCATCGCGCGATAGCGCTCCTCGAAGATGTTCAGCGGCAGGACGAGCCCGGGAAACAGCACCGAGTTCAGGGGGAAGAGTGGGAGCCGGACGGTGGTCACGACCCGAAAGCCTAATGGTCACCGGAGGGCGCAGGTCCGCCGTGCTCACTCCGTGGATGCGGAAGATCCCCGATCCGTGTCCGCAGGGGCCGGTCCGCGGCCACCTGGATCCGGATCCCGTCGCGCAGTTCGAGGAACTGGCCGAGCGGATCGTCCGAGACCCGGTCCCAGGGGAACGAGGTGGCGTACGGGCCGATCCGGCGCAGTTGTTCCAGCGCGTCCTCCCAGCGTTCCAGCCTGACCAGCACATAGGTGAGGAGATTGCGGACCTCCGCGGGCCACGGGTCGGCGTCCGCGTACTGAGCGGAGAGGGCGATCGCCAGGTCGGCCGCCGAGTCGAGGCGCTCGCGGGCGACGGCGGCCCCGCCGCCCTCGGTGAGATAGGCGAAGGCAGCCCGTACGGGCAGGGCCTGGACCAGGGAGCCGGGCAGCGCGTCCTGGGCGGCGCGCTCGGCGAAGTCGAAGCACTCGCGGTGCGAGCCGTACCAGGCGGCGGACAGGTACTGCAGGGCGGCCACATGGCAGCCGTAGTGGTGCGGGGAGCGGCGCACTGCCTGCGCCCACAGCTGCTCGAACTCGGTGTGCGACGCGTTCGTGCCGCGGGCGTGGTCCAGCGCGATCCGCCACGGCACGGGGTCGCGCGGGGCGCCCTCGGCGGCGGCGGAGATCAGCGGTCCGACCTGGCGCAGCAGTTCGGCGCGGGCCGGTGACCGCCAGCTCCGGCAGACCGCGAGTTCGGCCTTGACGAGGGCCGCGTCCGGGTCGTGCGGGGCGGCGGAGCGCCAGTCGTCGAACCATTCGCCGCGGGAGAGGGCGAAGGCCGCGAGGCGGGTCGTGTACCGGTCCCGGTTCTCCCACTCGGCGGACTCGCGGGTGGTGGACAGCAGTTTTCCGGCCGGTCCGTACTCGCCGCGGCCCGCCGCGACCAGGGCCGGTCCGAGCCGCTCGTCGGGGGCGTCGAGCAGCACCTCGTCGTCGTCGGGCAGACCGGCGGCGAGACTCGAAGTGTTCCGCGCCATCCGGACCGTACGGAGGAGCGCTCGCAGCAGTGCCATGGTGGGTCCATTGAAAACCGCAGGTCGGACCCGTACCAGGGGGTGTGCGGTGACGCTTTCGTAACCGTGGTTTGGTTGCTTGGGGATTGGTCAAGGGCGGGTAAAAGGTGACTGTTGCTCAGGTGTCGGTCAGCCTCGGCGGAGGGTGCGGGTGGCGCCCGCCGCCACCGTCGTCGCCAGGACCCAGCCCAGCAGGATCACCACCGCGGCCAGCCACTGCCAGCCGCCGCGCAGCTGCCAGTAGCCGGCCTGGCCGAGGTCGATGAGCGGCAGCAGCAGGTCCAGGGCGAAGATCGACGGGTTCCACGGCGGATGCTCACCGTTCTTGAGCGGCGGATGGTCGGCGTGCCCGAAGGCGAAGGAGGTCACCGCCCAGAGCACGCCCATCCAGATGGCCGCACGTCCCGGCCGGTACCCGTAGGCGACCGCCCAGTCCTGCACGTAACCCCACAGCTTGGCCGCGATCGGCAGGTTCTCGCGGCGGTGGCGCTGCTTGGCGAGCAGCACCTCGCGGGCCTCCTCGTCCTCGCCGCCGTTGCGCAGCACGGTCGCCAGCCGCTCGTACGGCTCCGGGCTGTACTCGGGCGTGGCGGCGGCCACCCACTGCAGGCGCCGGGCCAGCGGGAACGGGCCGCGCGGCACCAGGTACTCGTACTGGAAGCCGCCCATCTGCAGCTGGCCCGCGCCCGGCCAGCTGGTCGCCTGGTCGATGAGGGTGACCACCCGCGCCCCGTTCAGCACGACCCGCCCGCGCTGCGGACGCCGGCCGAGGAACCGCAGCTCGGGCACCTGGACGCGGCGCAGCGAGATCTCCTGGTCGTCGCGCAGGGTGAGGCGGGCCTGCTCGAAGTCCACCGCGTCGCCGAACCGGCCGTCGTCGAGCCGGATCCCGCCCTCGCACTCGAACCGCTGCACGCGGGTGCCCCGGGCGGGGGTCCGGCCGCTGGTCAGCACGGGGTCGCCGATGCCCGCGGGGGTCAGGTACATGGTGCGCTCGACGGTCAGCTGCGGTGCGTTCAGCGCCCGGCGGCCGTACGGATTGGCCAGCCGGCTGCCGCGCAGGCTGAGCGAGACGCCGACCTTCGCGCCGCGCAGACTCAGCTCGCCGTGCGACTCCATCATCTCGGCCTGCAGGTCCTGCCCGATGGTCATCCCGTCGCCGACGAGGGAGTTGTCGCGCCGGTCCCGGTAGATCACCGCCTGGTTGAGCAGCAGGTCCGTGCCTATGTGCGCGTCGGTGAGGCGCACGCCGTTGTGGAAGTGGCAGCGCGGCAGATGCAGATCGCCCTCGGTGTGCAGCCGGGCCGCCTCCAGGCGCGGTATCGCGCAGTCCACCAGCCGCAGCGTCGTGAACCGGGACTCCGGCAGCAGGATCTCCTTCTCGAAGCGGCAGCCCTTCATCTCCACGTACGGCTCGACGGTGCCGCCCGCGAGATCGAGCGGGTCGACGATCTGCACCCCGGTGAGTTTGAGGGAGGCCACGCGGCCGTCCAGTGCGGGCGGGCCGTTGAGCAGCAGCCAGCACACGATCCTGGCCCGTACCGTGCGCTCCGGGCCCCACGGATGGCCACCGTGCGGATCGTCGACGACGGTGTCCCCGGCCCGCAGGTCGTACACGCTGCCGTTGCGGAACGCCTGCCACATGCCCGCCTCGGCCGCGCTCAGGTCGTCGGGCAGTTCGCCGACGCGCAGGCCGGCCCCATCGGTCACGATGTTCTCTCTCTCCTCAGTTACTCGCCGGTTCGTACAGCCGTCCCTGTGATGCCCGCTGAGTCGGCGCCTGAACGCCGAGAGTGACCGTCGTTGCTCTCAGTGACCATGGGGGGCCGGATCAAGCCACCCGCCGACCGACGACCCCCGGCGCGTATCAGCGATTGATACAGCCGTCCGACGCCCGACGGCCGTCTGAGAGAATTAGTCACGTGATCTCCCGAATCGATCTGCGCGGCGACGCCCTCCCCGAGGGACCCGCCCTGCGCGACCTGCTGCCCCGAGCCGACTTCGACGTTTCGGCCGCCCTGGAGAAGGTGCGTCCGATCTGCGAGGCCGTGCATCATCGGGGCGACGCGGCGCTGATCGACTACGCGGAGAAGTTCGACGGCGTACGCCTTGAGTCCGTACGGGTTCCCGCGCAGGCCCTCACGGACGCGCTCGACCAGCTCGATCCGGACGTGCGCGCGGCCCTGGAGGAGTCGATCCGCCGCGCCCGCACCGTCCACCGCGAGCAGCGCCGCTCCACCCACACCACCCAGGTGGTCCCCGGCGGCTCGGTCACCGAGAAATGGGTGCCCGTCGACCGCGTCGGGCTGTACGCGCCCGGCGGCCGGTCGGTCTACCCCTCGTCCGTGATCATGAACGTGGTCCCGGCGCAGGAGGCGGGCGTCGCGTCGATCGCGCTCGCCTCGCCCGCCCAGTCCGACTTCGGCGGCCTGCCGCACCCGACGATCCTGGCCGCCTGCGCGCTGCTCGGCATCGACGAGGTGTACGCGGCCGGCGGCGCGACCGCCGTCGCGATGTTCGCGTACGGCACCGAGTCCTGCCCGCCCGCCAACATGGTCACGGGCCCCGGCAACATCTGGGTCGCCGCGGCCAAGCGCTACTTCGCCGGCCGGATCGGCATCGACGCCGAGGCCGGTCCGACCGAGATCGCGATCCTCGCCGACGAGAGCGCCGACCCGGTGCACGTCGCCTCCGACCTGATCAGCCAGGCCGAGCACGACCCGCTCGCCGCCGCCGTCCTCGTCACCGACTCCCTCGTGCTGGCCGACGCGGTCGCCAAGGAACTGGAACCGCAGGTCGCCGCCACCAAGCACATCGAGGACCGGATCGTCCCGGCGCTCGCCGGCAGGCAGTCCGCGATCGTGCTGGTCGACGGCGTGGAGGAGGGCCTGCGGGTGGTCAACGCCTACGGCGCCGAGCACCTGGAGATCCAGACGGTCGACGCGCACGCGGTCGCCGACCGGGTCACGAACGCCGGCGCGGTCTTCGTCGGGCCCTGGGCGCCCGTCTCGCTCGGCGACTACGCGGCCGGCTCCAACCACGTCCTGCCGACCGGCGGCTGCGCCTGCCACTCCTCGGGCCTGTCCGTCCAGTCGTTCCTGCGCGGCATCCACATCGTCGACTACACCCGCGACGCGCTCGCGGAGGTCGCCCACCACGTCGTGACGCTCGCCGAGGCGGAGGACCTCCCCGCCCACGGCGCTGCGGTCAAGGCGCGGTTCGGCTGGAAGGTGCCCGGCAAGTGAGTACTCGCGGCAATTCCTCCGACAGCTCGACCGGCACCTCGTCCGGCAGGCCTTTCGGTATAGAAGATCTGCCCGTCCGCGACGAGCTGCGCGGCAAGTCCCCGTACGGCGCGCCGCAGCTCGACGTGCCCGTACGGCTCAACACCAACGAGAATCCGTACCCGCTGCCCGAGCCGCTCGTCGAGCGGATCGCCGAGCGGGTGCGCGAGGCCGCGCGCCACCTCAACCGCTACCCCGACCGGGACGCGGTGGAGCTGCGCACCGAACTGGCCGCCTATCTGACGAAGACCGGCCGGCACGTGGTCGGCGTCGAGAACGTGTGGGCGGCCAACGGCTCGAACGAGGTCATCCAGCAGCTGCTGCAGACCTTCGGCGGGCCCGGCCGCACCGCGATCGGCTTCGAGCCCTCGTACTCGATGCACGGGCTCATCGCGCGCGGCACCGGGACCGGATGGATCTCCGGTCCCCGAGGCGACGACTTCACGATCGACGTGGCCGCGGCCGAACAGGCCATCGCGGAGCACCGGCCCGACGTCGTGTTCATCACCACCCCCAACAACCCCACGGGCAACGCGGTTCCGGCCGCCACGGTCCTCGCGCTGTACGAGGCGGCGCAGACGGCCAGGGCCAACAGCGCCGGCGCGATGGTCGTCGTCGACGAGGCCTACGTCGAGTTCAGTCACGGTGAGTCACTGCTGCCGCTGCTGGAAGATCGGCCGAATCTCGTCGTCTCACGCACCATGTCGAAGGCGTTCGGCGCGGCCGGGCTGCGTCTCGGCTACCTCGCCGCCCACCCGGCGGTCGTGGACGCCGTCCAGCTCGTACGGCTGCCGTACCACCTGTCGGCCGTCACCCAGGCGACCGCGCTGGCCGCACTGGAGCACACCGACACCCTGCTCGGATACGTCGAGCAGCTGAAGACGGAGCGTGACCGGCTGGTGGCCGAGCTGCGCGCGCTGGGCTTCGAGGTGACCGAGTCCGACGCCAACTTCGTCCAGTTCGGACGGTTCGACGGCGCGGCCGGCTCGCACGAGGCCTGGCGGCTGATCCTCGACCAGGGCGTCCTGGTCCGGGACAACGGCGTACCGGGATGGCTGCGGGTCACCGCGGGCACCCCCGCCGAGAACGACGCGTTCCTCGCCGCGGTCCGTGCACTGCCGCGCGATTTGCAGACATCCGTGCCTGCGGGGGACACCCCCGCACCCCCGAAGGAGCAGAGCGCATGAGCCGCGTAGGCCGTGTCGAACGGAACACCAAGGAGACCTCCGTCGTCGTCGAGATCGACCTCGACGGCAGCGGGAAGGTCGATGTGTCGACAGGCGTCGGCTTCTACGACCACATGCTCGACCAGCTCGGCCGGCACGGTCTGTTCGACCTGACCGTGAAGACCGAGGGCGACCTGCACATCGACTCGCACCACACCATCGAGGACACCGCCCTCGCCCTGGGCGGCGCCTTCAAGCAGGCGCTCGGCGACAAGGTCGGCATCTACCGCTTCGGCAACTGCACCGTCCCGCTGGACGAGTCGCTCGCCCAGGTCACCGTCGACCTCTCCGGCCGCCCCTACCTCGTGCACACCGAGCCCGAGAAGATGGCGCCGATGATCGGCGAGTACGACACGACGATGACCCGGCACATCCTGGAGTCCTTCGTCGCCCAGGCGCAGATCGCCCTGCACGTGCACGTGCCGTACGGGCGCAACGCCCACCACATCGTGGAGTGCCAGTTCAAGGCGCTCGCCCGGGCCCTGCGGTACGCCTCCGAGCGCGACCCGCGCGCGGCGGGCATCCTTCCCTCCACGAAGGGCGCGCTGTAAGACATGAGCGGCCTCTCCACCGTCCTGATCGTCGTCGGGCTCTTCCTGCTCGGCGGCGTCTACTCCTTCGTCAAGCAGCAGATGCCCAAGAGCCTGATCATCCTGCTGTCCATCGGCGCGGCCATGTGCCTCGTCGCCGGTGTCGTCCGCCTGGAGGTGTGGAATTGAGTACCCCTTCCAAGCGAGTGGTCGTCTTTGACTACGGCTTCGGGAACGTGCGGTCCGCCGAACGCGCCCTCGCGCGCGCGGGCGCCGACGTCGAGATCACCCGCGACTACGACAAGGCCATGAACGCGGACGGGCTGCTGGTGCCGGGCGTCGGCGCCTTCGCCGCCTGCATGAAGGGCCTGCGGGACGCGCGCGGCGACTGGATCGTCGGCCGCCGCCTCGCCGGCGGACGCCCGGTCCTGGGCATCTGCGTCGGGATGCAGATCCTCTTCGAGCGCGGCATCGAGCACGGCGTCGAGACCGAGGGCCTCGACGAGTGGCCCGGCTCGGTCGAGCCGCTCCAGGCCGACGTCGTGCCCCACATGGGCTGGAACACCGTCGAGGCACCGGCCGGCACGAAGCTCTTCGCCGGCCTCGACGCCGACGCGCGCTTCTACTTCGTGCACTCGTACGCCGTCCACGACTGGTCCCTGGAGACCGCGAACCCGGCGATGCGCTCCCCGCTCGTCACCTGGTCCACGCACGGCAAGCCCTTCGTGGCCGCCGTCGAGAACGGCGCCCTGTGGGCCACCCAGTTCCACCCCGAGAAGTCCGGCGACGCCGGAGCCCAGCTGCTCACCAACTGGATCGGAACCCTGTAGACCATGGCCAAGCTCGAACTCCTCCCCGCCGTCGACGTCCGTGACGGCCAGGCCGTGCGGCTCGTGCACGGCGAGTCCGGCACGGAGACCTCGTACGGTTCCCCCCTCGACGCCGCCCTCGCCTGGCAGCGGTCCGGCGCCGAGTGGCTGCACCTGGTGGACCTGGACGCCGCGTTCGGCACGGGCGACAACCGCGCGCTGATCGCCGAGGTCGCCCGCGCCATGGACATCAAGGTGGAACTGTCCGGCGGCATCCGCGACGACGACACCCTCGCCGCCGCCCTCGCCACCGGCTGCACCCGCGTCAACCTCGGCACGGCCGCACTGGAGACCCCCGAGTGGGTCGCCAAGGTCATCGCCGAGCACGGCGACCAGATCGCCGTCGGCCTCGACGTCCGCGGCACCACCCTGCGCGGCCGCGGCTGGACCCGCGACGGCGGCGACCTCTACGAGACGCTGGAGCGCCTCGACAAGGAGGGCTGCGCGCGGTACGTCGTCACCGACATCGCCAAGGACGGCACCCTCCAGGGCCCGAACCTGGAGCTCCTGAAGAACGTCTGCGCGGCCACCGACCGGCCCGTGGTCGCCTCCGGAGGCGTGTCCTCGCTGGACGACCTCCGCGCCATCGCCGACCTCGTCCCCCTCGGCGTCGAGGGCGCGATCGTCGGAAAGGCCCTGTACGCCAAGGCCTTCACCCTGGAAGAGGCACTCGCGGCGGTGGCCGTATGAGCGGCCTGCGACGCGTCACCACCGGCGCACCCTGGGAGGAGGCCTTCGGCTACTCCCGCGCGGTGGAACTCCCCAACGGCCTGGTGCTGGTCTCCGGCTGCACCTCCGTGGTGGACGGCCAGATCGTCGCGGGCGACCCCTACGAGCAGGCGGTCAACTCCTTCGGCGTCGCGCTGGCGGCCCTGGAGCAGCTGGGCCTCGGCCGCGAGGACGTCGTCCGGACCCGCATGTACCTCACGCACGCGCGTGACGTGGAGGAGATCGGGCGCGCCCACAAGGAAGTGTTCGACGCGGTCCGGCCCGCGGCATCGATGATCATCGTCTCCGGTTTCGTGGACCCCAGCCTGGTGGTCGAGGTCGAGGTGGAGGCGTACCGGCAGGCGGCCCCGGGGGAGGCGTCCGCGTCATGACCCTCGCCATACGTGTCATCCCCTGCCTGGACGTCGACAACGGCCGGGTCGTCAAGGGCGTCAACTTCCAGAACCTGCGCGACGCGGGCGACCCCGTCGAGATGGCCAAGGTGTACGACGCCGAGGGCGCCGACGAGCTGACGTTCCTCGACATCACCGCGTCCTCCGGCAACCGCGAGACCACCTACGACGTGGTGCGCCGCACCGCCGAGCAGGTGTTCATCCCTCTCACGGTGGGCGGCGGGGTACGCACCGCCGAGGACGTCGACAAGCTGCTGCGGGCGGGCGCGGACAAGGTCGGCGTCAACACCGCCGCCATCGCCCGTCCCGACCTGATCCGCGAGATCGCGGAGCGCTTCGGACGGCAGGTGCTGGTCCTGTCGGTGGACGCGCGCAGGACGGCCGCCGGGACCTTCGAGGTGACCACCCACGGCGGTCGCGAGGGCACCGGCATCGACGCCGTCGAGTGGGCGCACCGGGCCGCCGAGCTGGGCGCGGGTGAGATCCTGCTCAACTCGATGGACGCCGACGGCACCAAGGACGGCTACGACCTGGAGATGATCGGGGCGGTGCGCAAGCACGTCACGGTCCCGGTCATCGCCTCCGGAGGCGCGGGCCGGCTCGCCGACTTCGCACCGGCCGTCACCGCGGGCGCGGACGCCGTGCTCGCCGCCTCCGTCTTCCACTTCGGCGACCTGCGCATCGGCCAGGTGAAGCAGACGCTGCGGGAGGCGGGACATCCCGTGCGGTGACACTCCGCCGACGCCGTACCGATGAGAGCCCCGGCC
>NZ_JBHWZP010000230.1:0-15145 GCF_042728395.1 Streptomyces sp. NPDC060205 | reverse complement strand
GGCGCAGCCCCCGGGGCTGGGACCCGCAGCGACAGAAAAGCAAGCGCTTGGAAAGTGCGGCCGGAGTCACACCACCACACCCGTGACCTCACCCATACGGACGGGTAGCTTCCCAAGCACGTCCGCCCAACTCCCCCGCGACGCCAATGGAGCCGTAGATGCCCGAAGCCGTGATCGTCTCGACCGCCCGCTCCCCCATCGGCCGCGCATTCAAGGGCTCCCTCAAGGACCTGCGCCCCGACGACCTCACCGCCACCATCATCCAGGCGGCCCTCGCCAAGGTCCCGGAGCTCGATCCGAAGGACATCGAGGACCTGATGCTCGGCTGCGGCCTCCCCGGCGGCGAGCAGGGCAACAACCTCGGCCGCGTCGTGGCCGTGCAGATGGGCATGGACCACCTCCCCGGCTGCACGATCACCCGTTACTGTTCCTCCTCGCTCCAGACGACCCGCATGGCCCTGCACGCCATCAAGGCGGGCGAGGGCGACGTCTTCATCTCGGCGGGCGTCGAGCTGGTGTCGCGCTTCACCAAGGGCAACTCCGACAGCCTCCCGGACACCCACAACCCGTTCTTCGCGGACGCGGAGGCCCGCACCGCCGAGGTCGCCGCGAGCGAGGGCGCGTCCTGGCACGACCCGCGCGAGGACGGCCTCGTCCCGGACGCGTACATCGCGATGGGCCAGACCGCGGAGAACCTCGCCCGGATCAAGGGCGTCACCCGCCAGGACATGGACGAATTCGGTGTCCGCTCGCAGAACCTCGCCGAGGAAGCCATCAAGAACGGCTTCTGGGAGCGCGAGATCACCCCGGTCACCACCCCGGACGGCACGGTCGTCAGCAAGGACGACGGGCCCCGCGCCGGCGTCACGCTGGACGGCGTGGCGGGCCTCAAGCCCGTCTTCCGCCCCGACGGCCTGGTCACGGCGGCCAACTGCTGCCCGCTGAACGACGGCGCCGCCGCCCTCGTGATCATGTCGGACACGAAGGCCCGCGACCTCGGTCTGACCCCGCTGGCCCGGATCGTCTCGACCGGCGTCACCGGCCTGTCCCCCGAGATCATGGGCCTCGGCCCGGTGGAGGCGTCGAAGCAGGCCCTCTCCCGCGCCGGTCTGACGGTCGGCGACATCGACCTGTTCGAGATCAACGAGGCGTTCGCCGCCCAGGTGATCCCGTCCTACCGCGACCTGGAGATCCCGCTGGAGAAGCTGAACGTGAACGGCGGCGCGATCGCGGTCGGCCACCCCTTCGGCATGACCGGCGCCCGCATCACCGGCACGCTGATCAACTCCCTCCAGTTCCACGACAAGCAGTTCGGTCTGGAGACGATGTGCGTGGGCGGCGGCCAGGGCATGGCGATGGTCATCGAGCGCCTGAGCTGACCCGCAAGCACGCTCGCCGTAACCGCGGCTGAACGCAGGGTGAACGAAACGGCCCGGAGCCCCGTATCCACCGGGGCTCTGGGTCGTTTTGTGATCGAATCTCCCCCAGGATGTGACCTAACTCCCTTCGGGGTGGGATTTATGCAGGTCAGAGCTGGTCCGCAAGTAAACGTCAGGGCTAAAGTCCTGTCCCTTTCGTGACGTTGTGCACTGACAGCTGGTTAGTCCACCCTTCAAGCTGATGTAGGAAGTCGGGGGTCGACTTTGAACCGGGAGTACGTCAGTGAGCACCACGTTTCTCGCTCTGCTGCTCGCCACAGCCACCACCACGGCCGTGGGCGTCGCCGTTCTGCGCACCCTGCTGGCCCTGCGCCGGCAGGTGGCGGCCCTGCACACCGAACTCGCCAGAAGCCGCTCCGCGGCCCTCAGCGGCCTCGTACCGGCCGCCCGGGGATCCGCCGACGCGGAGGAGATACGCGCCGCCGTGGCCGAGGCCCTCGCCGAGGAGCGCGAGCGTGAGCTCGCCGAGGCGCGTGCCTTCTGGGCCGCCCAGGAGGCGCGTGACTCCGGTGACGCGCCGACGCTGCTCGGTCTGCCCGACAGCGAGCTGTTCCTGCCGCGGCAGTCGGACTTCATCGGCCTCGAACACCTGGAGCCGGTGACCGAACCGGCCGCCGACGCCGACGAGTTCTCCGGCGACTCCGCCGAGCTGGCCGCGGCCCGCCGCCGCCACCCCTCGCACCCGGACTTCGTCCCGGTCCAGTCGCCGATGGTGAACGACCACGAGCGCACGGTCTCCTGCCTTGAGGAACTGGCCGACTCCCGTACGGAGCTGGCGGACGTCCGCCCCGGCCCCCTCGGCACGCTCGACGTGTACGTCTTCGCCGACGGCACCACCCTGTGCATGACCCCGGGCCACCGCGAGACCGCCGAACGCCTCGCGGAGTCCCTGCGCACCGGCCACCCGCCGGTCCTGCTCGGCGGCTCGGGAGTCTCGGGCGCCTACGCGCTCACCTTCGAGTGCGGCCAGGAGAACGTCTACGTGCTCGCGGACCGCGTCATAGCGTCGCTCTGACCCGCCCGCGCGCCCCTCGGCGCAACCTCCGCATCAGACGGCCCGCGTCGGCCCGCCTCAGACGCCCGCCCTCTTCTGCGCCTCCTCCACGAGCAGCAGCGCCTCCGCCAGTTCCGCCTCGGTCCTCAGTACGAGCGCGAGGTCGTGCACGGCCACCGTGATCTGGTCGGCCGACGCGAACATGCCCGCGTCCGGCATCTCCCGGGGGGCCTCGTCGGGGTCCTCAAGCCGCTGGGCGCGCAGCGCCAACTCCCTGGCCAGGCCCAGTGCCTCGGCCGCGGCCCCCCGTTGCAGCCGGCTCTGCGGCGCGGCCCGCAACCGGTCGGCGAAATGGTCCACGGCACGGGTCAGCGGCGTCGTATCAAGCACGTCGCGAGACTACGCGTCGCAACCGGACTGTTGCCAACGACCGAACCCTCAGGCACGGTGGCGTGAAGGACCGGCTTACATCCCCTTTGCGTCCGGAGGCGCCGATGTCCCAAGTCTTCTCCGCGGAGACCCATCGCAATCTGCTCGCCCGCATCCCCCACTGCACCGGTCGTGAGATCTCCGACTGGCTGCGCACCGTCGACGAAGGCCCCGCTCTCCACCGCTTCGAGGAGAAGGTCAGCTGGCTCCGTGCCGAGCACGACCTCGCGTACGGCCACGCGAAGGCGATCATCCACGAGTACGACCTGAGGAGGGCCGCGCGCAACCTGCGCTGAGCGCGCCCGCGCCGCTCCGGCACCGAAAAAGAACGAAGGGCCCCGCGAACCGAGGTTCGCGGGGCCCTTCGCCGTACCCCTCAGGACGAGGGGCGCGGGGAACTAGTCGTTGCCGCTGAAGATCGCGACCAGCCGCAGCATCTCCAGGTAGATCCAGACGAGGCTCATGGTCAGGCCGAACGCGGCCAGCCAGGACTCGTCACGCGGCGCGCCGTAGGCGATGCCGTCCTCGATCTGCTTGAAGTCGAGCGTCAGGAAGAACGCGCCCAGGACGATCGCCAGGATGCCGACGATCGCGCCCAGCGGGCCCATGCTGCGCAGCCCGCCGTCGTCGGCGACACCGAAGACGACCAGCAGCAGGTTGACCGCCATGACCAGCACGAAGGCGATCGCGATGGCCATACCGATGCGCGCGTACCTCGCGGTGACGCGGATCCAGCCCGCCTTGTAGATCAGCAGGGTCGCGCCGGACACGGCCAGCGTGCCGAGCACGGCCTGGAAGGGCGCGCCCGACCACCGGCTGTTGTACATCTCGCTGATCACGCCGAGGAAGACGCCCTCGAACGCGGCGTACGCCAGGATCAGCGGGGGCGAGGCCTTGCGCTTGAAGGCCTGGACCAGCGCGAAGACCATCGCGATGAGCGCCGAGCCGATGGCCAGGCCGAAGCTGGTCGACGTGACCGGCAGGAGGACCCAGGCGAGAACGGCACCGACGGTGACGGTACCGAGGGTCAGGGCCGTCCGTGCGACGACGTCGTCCATCGTCATACGGCCGGCGGCGGGCGGGGCCTGCGGCGGTGCGCCGTGCTGCAGGTCCTGCTGTGCGTACGGGTTCTGAGCGTAAGGATTCTGCGCGTACGGGTTGCCGCTCTGCGAGGCGCCGGGGGCACCCTGTGCGTACGGGTTCCCCTGCGTACCGACAGCGGGGCCCCCGGCCTGCGGCGCCGCGTTGAAGCCCGCGTAGCCGTTGTCGCGGCTGAACCCCCGTCGCGAGAAGACCGGGTTGCTGCTCCTCATTTCACTCCTCCATGGCCACCTTGCGCGGCCTTGGCTCAAGAGTAATGGGTAGGCAAAAGAATGCATCCAGTGCCTGAGAGGATCTTTCCCCTCTTGTGACCGGGAACACCGGGTCTCACCCCGGCATTCCCCGCACCCCTATAACGCCGGTGCGTACTGATCCGGTTCCCCCGCCGACGGCCGTTCACTCCAGGGCGAAGCCCGTGTACCCCTCGGCGAGGTCCTGCTCGGCGGCGCGCGCGGAGGCGAGCCGCTCCAGCCGGGCCAGCTGGATCCGGTCCTCGAAGGGTGTCACCTCGGGCGCGCGGTGCAGCAGCGTCGTCATCTCGTAGGAGAACCGCTCGGCCTGCCACACGCGCCGCAGACAGGTCTGCGAATAGGCGTCGAGCAGCGCCTCGGACCCGGTCTCCTCGCGGTGGGCCAGCGCCCGCGCGAACGTCACGACGTCACCGACCGCGAGGTTCAGGCCCTTGGCGCCGGTCGGCGGCACGATGTGCGCGGCGTCCCCGGCCAGGAAGAGCCGCCCGTGGCGCATCGGCTCGTGGACATGGCTGCGCATCGGGGTGACGGACTTGGCGGTGATGGGCCCCCTCGCCAGCCGCCAGTCGTCGTCCGTCTCGAAGCGGCGCTCCAGCTCGTCCCAGATCTCCTCGTCGCTCCAGGACTCGGCGTCCGTGCCCTCCGGCACCTGGAGGTAGAGCCGCGAGACGACGGGCGAGCGCATGGACAACAGGGCGAAACCGCGGTCGTGCCGGGCGTAGACGAGCTCGTCGTGCGACGGGGGCACGTCGGCGAGGATCCCCAGCCACCCGAAGGGGTACGTCCGCTCGAAGACCTGGGTGAGCTCCTCGGGGATCGCCTTGCGGGCCACACCCCAGAAGCCGTCGCACCCGACGACGTACGCGCACTCCAGGACGTCCTCGCGCCCCTCGTGCCGGAAGCGCACCCGGGGGCTGTCGGTGCCGGCCCCCTCCACGGCCAGCGCCTCCGCCTCGAAGAGCAGCGGGCCGCCCTCCTTGAGCTGCAGCGCGATGAGGTCCTTGCACACCTCGGTCTGGGCGTAGACCATCACCGACCGCCCGCCGGTCAGGGCGGGGAAGTCGATCCGGTGGCGTCTGCGCGCGAACCGCAGCTCGATGCCGTCGTGGCGCAGTCCCTCGCGGTCCATGCGGGCGCCGGCGCCCGCGGCCCGCAGCACGTCCACGGTCCCCTGCTCCAGGATTCCGGCGCGCTGGCGCTGCTCCACGTAACCGCGGTCGCGGCTCTCCAGGACGACGGAGTCGATCCCCGCGTTGTGCAGCAGCCTCGCCAGCAGCAGGCCGGCCGGTCCGGCCCCGATGATCCCGACGGTGGTACGCATCGACACGCCCCTTCGCGCTCCGACGAGCGCTCCGACGACTCCCGTGAGCGCCGTCAGCGTAGTTCGCCGCCGTCCGCCGCCGTGAGCCTTTGTTCGCTGGGTGAAGTTTTATTCACCATTTTCCGTTCACGAGAGTCTCCGACGGGTGCAACCCGCTGTCAACGGTTGAGTGGTGAAGTCTTCAATGAAGGATGCACCCTTCGTCGGGTTACGCCGGGAAGGGCGGGGAAGGCCGAGGAAGGGTGAAAGTGTCGGTGGTGCCCGGAACCGGACTTGAACCGGTACGCCCGTTAAGGGCAGCGAGGTTTAAGCTCGCCGTGTCTGCATTCCACCATCCGGGCAGGCCATGGACTCCGCTTCGAGTGTCCCGAGCCTATCGGGACAGATCCCCCGAACAGCGGTGGGGCGACCCGATGTTGTCTTATTTTATTGGCGTCTGAGGGTGCATCAGCCCACGGTATGCGCCATCCGCACATGCCACGTGCCTTTCGACGTACGCGGGACGGCGCCCGGGGAATGACGTGATTTCACCGCCCGAACGAGCGGAACCTGACGAACCGTCGCCATTTTGCTCCCGGGGGCGCTTCCCCGGCCGCTCCCCGGCCGCTCCCGGGTCGCCACCGGGCGGCCACCGGGCGGCTGCCGGGTTCGTCTCGGGGGCGGGTGTCATCCCCAGGTATGACCCGAGGCCGCGGGGTCCCTCCCGAGTCCCCCCTCGGAACCGGAACAGGGGGTGACTACACGGCGGCGGCCGGCGCCGACGATGGAACGGTCGTCCACTCGTCGTCGTACCGACAAGGAGCACCCTTCCGTGACCACCACTCCCCTCGCCGAACGGTCCACCGCGGTGGCCGCCCGCGCCACGGAACTGTCGAAGGTCTACGGACAGGGGGAGACCCAGGTGGTCGCCCTGGACCGGGTCTCCGTCGACTTCCGGCAGGCCGAGTTCACCGCGATCATGGGTCCCTCCGGCTCCGGCAAGTCCACGCTGATGCACTGCGTGGCAGGGCTCGACAGCTTCTCCTCCGGCTCGGTCCGCATCGGTGAGACCGAACTGGGCTCCCTCAAGGACAAGCAGCTGACGAAGCTGCGCCGGGACAAGATCGGTTTCATCTTCCAGGCGTTCAACCTGCTGCCGACCCTGACCGCGCTGGAGAACATCACGCTCCCCATGGACATCGCCGGCCGAAAGCCGGACAAGGAGTGGCTGCGCAAGGTGATCGAGATGGTGGGTCTGGCCGACCGGCTCTCGCACCGGCCCTCCGAGCTGTCCGGCGGACAGCAGCAGCGCGTGGCCGTGGCGCGTGCGCTGGCGTCCCGGCCGGACATCATCTTCGGCGACGAGCCCACCGGGAACCTGGACTCGCGCTCGGGTGCGGAGGTGCTGGGCTTCCTGCGCAACTCCGTGCGGGAGCTGGGGCAGACGGTCGTGATGGTCACCCATGACCCGGTGGCGGCGGCGTACGCGGACCGGGTGATCTTCCTCGCCGACGGGCGGGTGGTGGACGAGGTGCACGCGCCCACGGCTGACGCGGTGCTGGACCGCATGAAGCGCTTCGACGCGAAGGGCCGCACCAGTTGACTGGGGCGCCCCCTGTAAACCCCGCCCCTGAGGCCGGCGTCCACCCGGGGGCCGCTGGGGTCGAGCCGCCCAGTCCCCCACGAGCCGACGGGGACGAGGCGCCCGGTTCCCCACGAGCCTGCGGGGGCGAGTCGCCCATTTCCCTGCGGGCCGGTGGGGGCTGGCCGCGCAGTTCCCCGCGCCCCTAAAGGGGCCCGCCCCACCGACCCCACGCCACAAGGGCACCCCCACCGCCCCGTCTTTCAGGGGCGCGGGGAACGGCGCACCAACCACCACAACCGGCCCATCTTTTAGGGGCGCGGGGAACTGCGCGACAAGCCCCCACCGGACCCGCACCCGACACACCACCCCGGCCCGCCACCTCCAAGGGGCGCGGGGAACGGCGCACCAACCACCCCCACCGGCCCATCTTTCAGGGGCGCGGGGAACTGCGCGACAAGCCCCCCACCGGACCCGCACCCGACACACCACCCCGGCCCGCTACCCCCAGGGGCGCGGGGAACTGCGCAAAAAGTCCCCCCGGGGCGCGCCCGGCACGCAAGCCCAGCCCCCGCTTCCAAGGGGCGCGGGGAACTGCGCGACCAGCCACAGCGGGCCCGCACCGAACACCGCCCGCCCGCCAGCCCACCCACATCCCACCTGGACTGAGAAGACATGCTCCGTACCGCCCTGCGCAACGTGCTAGCGCACAAGGCCAGGCTCCTGATGACCGTGCTCGCCGTAATGCTGGGCGTGGCGTTCGTCTCCGGCACCCTGGTCTTCACCAACACCATCTCTGACGCGTACCAGAAGAGTTCGGCGAAGGGCTTCGACCAGGTCGACGTGGCCGTCGAGCCGGACTCCCCGGACGACGGCCGCGACGACCTCGGCAAGGACCCGGAGCTGTCCCAGGCGCTGCTGGACAAGGCCGCGAAGGCCCCCGGCGCCGAGTCCGCCATAGGTGTGGTCACCGGCTTCACCGCCATCGCCGACAAGGACGGCAAGCTCATCGGCGGCGGATTCCAGTCGCAGGGCGGCAACTACTGGGGCGACAAGGACCCCCGTTACCCCCTGAAGAGCGGCAAGGCCCCGTCCGGCAAGGACGAGGTGGCCATCGACGCCGAGACGGCCAGGCGCGCCGGCTACAAGGTCGGCGACACCGTACGGCTGTCGGTCGACGGCCCGGTCCTCACCCCCACCGTCACCGCGATCTTCACCACGGACGACGGCAACGTCGCCGCCGGCGGCAGCCTCGCCCTCTTCGACACGGCCACCGCGCAGCGGCTCTTCCACAAGACCGGCGCGTACGGCGAGATCGACGTGAAGGCGGCCCCGGGCACCAGCCAGACCGCGCTGCAGGCGAGTCTCGAAAAGGTCCTGCCGCAGGACCTCACCTCCACCACGACCGGCCAGAAGCTCGCCGACGGCCAGGCCGAGATGATCGAGGCCGAGATGAGCGGCCTCAAGACGGGCCTGCTGGTCTTCGCCGGCATCGCGCTGTTCGTCGGCACGTTCATCATCGCCAACACCTTCACCATGCTGGTCGCGCAGCGCACCAAGGAGCTGGCGCTGCTGCGCGCGGTGGGCGCCTCCCGCAAGCAGGTCACCCGCTCGGTGCTCCTCGAAGCCTTCCTGGTCGGCACGGTCGCCGCCGTCACGGGCCTGCTCGCCGGTATCGGCATCGGCGCGGGCCTGCGCGGCCTCATGGGCCTGCTGGACGCCACGGTCCCGGCCGGACCGCTGGTCATCACCCCGGGCACGGTCGGCACGTCGTTCGCCGTCGGCATCCTGATCACGATGCTGGCCGCCTGGCTGCCGGGCCGCCGCGCCGCGCGGATCCCGCCGGTCGCGGCGATGAGCAGCGTGCACGCCACGGCGACGACCAAGTCGCTGGTGCTGCGCAACACCCTCGGTGCCCTGGTCGCGGCGGCGGGCGTCACCGTCGTCCTGTACGCCACGACGATGAACGGCTCGGACGGCCAGGCCCCGATGGGCTTCGGCGCGGCGCTGCTGATCGTCGGTGTCTTCATCCTCACGCCCCTGCTGTCCCGTCCGCTGATCGCGGGCGCGGCCCCGGTCCTGCGGATCTTCGGCGTCTCGGGCAAGCTGGCCCGCCAGAACTCCGTACGCAACCCCCGCCGCACCGCGGCCACCGCCTCCGCCCTGATGATCGGGCTGACCCTCATCACCGGTATGACGGTGATGGCGGGCAGCCTGCAGAAGGGCATCGACAAGATGGCCACGTCCGCGCTGAAGGCGGACTACGTGGTCTCGATGGCGAACTTCAACGATCTCTCGCCGGACGTCGAGAAGAAGCTCGCGAGGACCGACGGCGTCACCACCATCAGCGCCCTGCGCGACGCGCCCGCGCGCATCGACGGCGACACCGAGTACGTGACCGGTGTGAAGGGTTCCGCTATCGGCGAGCTGACCGATCTGAAGGTCGACAACGGCTCGTTCAAGGTCAGCAGGACGCAGGCGGTGGTGGACGACGACACGGCGAAGGACCACGGCTGGAAGGCCGGTTCGACGTTCTCGGTCTCGTACGAGGACGGCAAGAAGCAGCAGTTGACGGTCGCCGGTGTCTACGAGGGCAACGAGATGATCCGGGGCATCATGGTCGACATCGCGACCCTCTCCCCGAACCAGGCGAACCCCGGTGACGCGCAGGTCATGCTGAAGACCTCCGGCGGCACGTCCGACGCGACCAAGGACAAGCTGGAGAAGGCGCTCGGCAACAACCCGGCCGTCAAGGTCCAGGACAAGCAGGACGTCTCGAACGAGATCGCGCAGATGTTCACGCTGATGCTGAACATGCTCTACGGCCTGCTCGCGATGGCCGTCCTGGTCGCCGTCCTCGGCGTGATCAACACCCTCGCGATGTCCGTCTTCGAGCGTTCGCAGGAGATCGGCATGCTCCGCGCGATCGGCCTGGACCGCAAGGGCATCAAGCGGATGGTCCGTCTGGAGTCCCTGGTCATCTCCCTCTTCGGCGGGGTGCTCGGGGTGGGCCTGGGCGTGTTCTTCGGCTGGGCCGCCGGTGAGCTGGCGGGCGCCAGGATGCCGACGTACGAGCTGGTGCTGCCCTGGGACCGGATGGCGGTCTTCCTGCTCCTGGCCGCGGTGGTCGGCGTCCTGGCCGCGCTGTGGCCGGCCCGGCGGGCCGCGCGCCTGAACATGCTGTCGGCGATCAAGGCCGAATAGTCACGCACGAAGCACCGCATGGCACGCACGACACGGGTGGGCCCCGTTCCGACACCACGGAACGGGGCCCACCGGGATGAACGGACCGCTCAGTTCCAGGTACGGGCCCGCAACGGCATGCCTGACGCACCTGAGCCCGGTGTCCGCACCGCCAGCACCTGGTTGACGCCGATGCGGTTGCGTTCGAAGGCGAGCGCCGAGGCGGCCATGTAGAGGCGCCAGACGCGGGCCCGGCCGGGGCTGGTGAGCTTGACGGCCCGCGGCCACTCCGCCTCCAGGTTGGCCACCCAGCGGCGCAGCGTGAGCGCGTAGTGCTCCCGGATCGACTCGACGTCACGGACCTCGAACCCGGCGCCCTCCAGCTGGGTCACGGTCTCGCCGATCGGCGCGAGCTCCCCGTCGGGGAAGACGTACGCGTCGATGAACTCGTCGATCTCGTACGCCGTTTCGTCGCGCCACGGCCGGCGCCCGATCTGGTGGTTCAGCAGCCGCCCGCCCGGCTTGAGGAGGGCGAACAGGTCCCGCGCGTACTCCAGATACCGTTCGCTGCCGACGTGTTCGGCCATCCCGATGGAGGAAATCGCGTCGTACGGACCGTCGCTGACGTCCCGGTAGTCTTGGACGCGGATCTCGACCCGGTCGGTGAGCCCTTCCTCCGCGACGCGCTTACGGGCGTACGCGGCCTGCTCCTGGGACAGCGTCACGCCGACGACGCTCACGCCGTACTCACGGGCCGCGTGGATGGCCATCGAGCCCCAGCCGCAGCCGACGTCGAGCAGCCGCATGCCCGGCTTCAGCTCCAGCTTGCGGGCGATGAGGCCGAGCTTGTCGCGCTGGGCGTCCTCCAGAGTGCCGTCCGGGGACTCCCAGTACGCGCACGAGTAGACCATGGAAGGGCCGAGGACGATCTCGTAGAAGTCGTTGCCGACGTCGTAGTGGTGGCTGATGGCCTGCCGGTCGCTGCGCCTGGTGTGCAGATGCGAGAGCCGGGACCGTCTGCGCACCTCCTCGCGGGGCGGGGCCGGCGGCAGGGGCGAGCCCGCCATGCGGACCAGCCCGCGCACCGCGGACCGTACGCCCGGGTCCCGCAGGGACTGGGCCAGGGTCCTGGCGTCCTCCCCGCGCTCCCAGACCATCTCGGCGACCGCGTCCAGTACGGCGTACAGGTCGCCGTCCACCGTCAGGTCACCGGCGACCCAGGCCCTCGCCAGGCCCAACTCCCCCGGCTTCCACAGGAGTCGGCGCAGCGCCCGCCGGTTCCGTACGACGAGCACCGGCGTGCCCGGCGGTCCCGCTTCCGAACCGTCCCAGGCACGAATCCGCACCGGGAGCGGGGCTCCCAGCAGCTGTTCCATCAGCGCCTTGAGCCGAAGCGCCGCGTCCTGCATGACGCACACCTCCGTGACGAGGAATTCCACAAACTCCAACACCACGTAAACACCAACGGGGCCGGAGCGCAGTCCCGCGAAAGCGTCATGTTCGAGCAAAATACATGCAGACACCACGTATAAACCGGGTGGTGTTCGGCGCACTCCTGGGGGCTGCGCCCCCTCGCCCCCCTTATCGCGCTGCGCGCTCGTCCTCAAACGCCGGACGGGCTGAGATGGCGCGGGGCGGGCTCGGATATCGCGTGACGGGCTGGGATGTCGTCCGACGGGCGGAGGTCTTCGGGGCGGCCGCGCATCTTCCAGCCCGTCCGGCGTTTGAGGACGAGCGCGCAGCGCGATAAGGGGGGCGAGGGGGCGCAGCCCCCATGCAGTGACGGGAAGGGTAGGGGCGGCGGGGGCGAGGGAAAACGCCGAAGGGGCCTCCCGCACCACGGATGGCGGGAGGCCCCTTCAGGGAGAGCGAGTGGGACGGTGACCGGAGGTCAGGAGGCCTTCGCCTTCTCCTCCGTCTTCGCGACGGCGGCAGCCGCAGGCGCCGGCGCCGGCTTCGCAGCCTCGTAGAACTCCTCGCGAGGAGTCTCCATCGCCCCGAGCGAGACGACCTCACGCTTCAGGAACACGGCGAGCGTCCAGTCCGCGAAGACCCGGATCTTCCGGTTCCAGGTCGGCATGGCCAGCCCGTGGTACCCACGGTGCATGTACCAGGCCAGCCGCCCCTTGAGCTTGATCTTCATCTTGCCCACGACGATGAACGCGACGCCCTTGTGCAGCCCCAGCCCGGCGACGGCACCCTTGTTGGCGTGGCTGTACTCCTTCTGCGGGAAGCCCCGCATACCGGAGATCACGTTGTCGCCGAGGACCCGCGCCTGCCGCAGCGCGTGCTGCGCGTTCGGCGGGCACCAGGCGTTCTCGTTGCCGGCCTTGCGGCCGACGAGGTCCGGCACCTGGGCGTTGTCGCCGGCGGACCAGATGTAGTCCGTGCCCTGCACCTGGAGGGTGGTGCCGGTGTCCACGTGACCGCGGGGACCGAGCGGCAGGCCGAAGCGGGAGAGCACCGGGTTGGGCTTGACGCCGGCCGTCCACACGATCGTGCTGGAGTCGACCTCAAGGCCGTTCTTCAGGACCACGTGGCCGTCGACGCAGGAGTCCATGGAGGTGGAGAGGTAGACCTCGACCCCACGTCCTTCGAGGTGCTCCTTGCCGTACTGGCCGAGCTTGGGACCGACCTCGGGAAGGATCTTGTCCGCGGCGTCGACGAGGATGAAGCGCATGTCCTCGCGCGAGACGTTGTTGTAGTACTTGGCCGCGTCCCGGGCCATGTCCTCGACCTCGCCGATGGTCTCAGCGCCCGCGAAGCCACCGCCGACGAAGACGAAGGTGAGCGCCTTGCGGCGGACGTCCTCGTCGGTCGTGGAGTCGGCCTTGTCGAGCTGCTCAAGGACGTGGTTGCGCAGGCCGATGGCCTCCTCGATGCCCTTCATGCCGATGCCCTGCTCGGCGAGGCCGGGGATCGGGAAGGTGCGGGAGACCGCGCCCATCGCGATGACGAGGTAGTCGAAGGGCAGCTCGTACGCCTCGCCCACGAGCGGGGCGATCGTGGCGACCTTGCGGTCCTGGTCGATGGTCGTGACCCGGCCGGTGAGGACTTCCGCCTTGGGCAGCACGCGTCGCAGCGGGACGACGACGTGCCGAGGCGAAATGCTGCCTGCGGCTGCTTCGGGGAGGAAGGGCTGGTAGGTCATGTACGACCGGGGGTCGACGACCGTGACGGTCGCCTCGCCGTAGCGCATCTTCTTGAGGATGCGCCGAGCTGCGTACAGGCCTACGTACCCACCGCCTACTACGAGGATCCTGGGACGCTCCGTGGTGCTCATGCCATCGAGTATCCACCTGTCCCAGGGGGGTCGCTCGTGCGCCCCTTCACAAGCTTCTTCACACCCTCTGCTACACTGCGCGGCCCACGTGACCCAGGTCATGTCCGGACAGGGGAACCAGCGCGTGCCGCGACCCGTTGTCAATGCCGCCTGAGCTGCCACTTGGGCGCATTCGCGCCCCTGGACCAGGGCCCCTCTTCACGTGATCGCAGCACCCCCGAAACAGCCCGTTGATCATGCCGTGGGGGCTGTCGGAGGCCCTGGAGTACCCGGAGGGAGCAAAACCTCCCTCATCAGGGCCGATTCTCTTGTGAAGAACTTCACGAAGTTTCTCGCGAGGCTGCCGCGAAGGTCGTTTCCACGGCCCCTTCAGGCCCCTCAAGTGCGCTCATACGGTGTCGGACCTGCTCAGCCGAGGCTCCCGCGGCGGGGCGAGTAGGGGCCTCGGCCCCGATCCGGTTCAGGCGACGGACCACGCGATGCCGTCGAGGATGTCGTGCTCGCTCACGACGACCTCCCGCGCACCGGTCCGCTCCATGATCGCCAGGAGTACGAGGGCGCCGGCGCCGATGACGTCGACGCGCCCCGGATGCATCGACGGGATCGCCGCGCGCTCGGCGTGCGTGGCGGCGAGCAGCCGCTCGGTGATCTCACGGACCCGGTCCACGGAGACCCGGGAGTGGTGGATGGCCTCGGAGTCGTACTCCGCGAGCCCCAGGGCGATCGCCGCGACCGTGGTGACGGAGCCGGCGAGCCCGACCAGCGTGCGGGCCTCTTGCAGGGGCACGGACTCCTCGGCGAGGTCGAGGGCCGCCTCGATGTCGGCGCGGATCGCCCGGACCTGCTCCCCGGTCGGCGGGTCGGTGACCACGCCGTCCCGGACGAGGTGGCGTTCCGTCATCCGTACGCAGCCGATGTCCACAGAGCGGGCGCCGCGCACGTGGTCGTCGCCGACGACGAACTCGGTGGAGCCGCCGCCGATGTCCACCACGAGGTAGGGCTTGGCGAGGTCGTCACGGCCCGTCAGTTCCTTCGTGGCGCCCGTGAACGAGAACTCGGCCTCCTGGCCGCCGGAGATGACCTCGGGCTCCACGCCCAGGATGTCGAGGACACCGCGCACGAAGTCGTCGCGGTTCTCGGCGTCGCGGGAGGCGGAGGTGGCCACGAAGCGCAGGCGCTCGGCGCCGTGCTCCTTGATGACCTCGGCGTACTCGCGGCAGGCCGCGAAGGTGCGCTCCAGGGCCTCCGGGGCGAGGCGGCCCGTGCGGTCGACGCCCTGTCCGAGGCGGACGATCGTCATACGGCGGTCGAGGTCGACGAGTTCGCCGGTGTCGGGGTCCGCGTCCGCGACGAGGAGGCGGATGGAGTTGGTGCCGCAGTCGACGGCGGCGACGCGAGTCATTGTCGGAGATCTCCTGTACCAGTCGTTCGTCCCGCTCAGGGGCTCCGCCCCCGAACCCCCGCTTGCGCAGTTCCCCGCGCCCCTAAAAAGCCTGCGCCGTTCCCCGCGCCCCTTAAGGTCAGGGCCGGGGCGCAGCCCCGTCCTTCAGGGGCGCGGGGAACTGCGCGACCAGCCCCCACCG
>NZ_JBHWZP010000229.1:0-15175 GCF_042728395.1 Streptomyces sp. NPDC060205 | reverse complement strand
CTGCGGGCCCGGTGGGGGTTGGCCGCGCCGTTCCCCGCGCCCCTTAAAGGCGAAAGATTGCGCCGTTCCTCGTGCCGTTGTGTGTTGCCTGCGGGCCCGGCGGGGGCTGGCCGCGCAGTTCCCCGCGCCCCTGAGAGGGGCTGCGCCCCATCAGGGCCGCGCCCCGTCAGGGGCGCGGGGAACGGCGCAGTCTTTGTCTTTTAGGGGCGCGGGGAACTGCGCAATCTTTAAGGCGCGCGAGGGGCCGCACGCCCAGCCCTCACCGGGCCGTCTTCAAAGGGGCGCGGGGAACGGCGCAATCCTTTGTCTTTGAAGGGCGCGGGGAAGCACGTGGTCAGCCCCCACCGGGCCCGGCTTTCAGGGGCGCGGGGAACTGCGCGGCCAACCCCCACCGGCCCGCAGCCGAGAACATGCGAAATCGACCCCCCGCCCCGATCATGGGCGTCAATGATCACACCCCGCCCGGCCGCAACAGCCACCCTCCTGGCCCTGGCAGCCCTCACCTACTCCGCATGGACCCTGGAAGTGTTCCTGGGAACAGCCCTCCCCCCGGCCCACACCTACGTGAGTGAACTCGCCGCGACCGACCAGCCGTACACCACCCTCTTCCGCACAGCGGACCTCCTCGCAGGCACGCTGGTGTGCGCCGCAGCCGCAACCACAACCGCGACCCTGTCGCCCCGCCGCCGCGCCGCCCTCCTCCTCTTCGGCGCAGCCACAGCCGTCGACTCCCGACTGCCGCTCAGCTGCACCCCCACCACCGACCCGGACTGCGCGGCGCGAGAGAGCGCGTCCCTGGTCCCGTGGACCCATTCCGCGCACACGGTGAGCAGCACGCTCGCCCTGTGCGGCATCCTCGTCGCCATGGCGACCCTCACCCGCACGGCCCGCGCGGGCCCGGCCCTCCTGGCGCTCGAACTGGCCGCCACCGTCTGGACCCTGGCCGCTGTCGCCGCGCTGGAGACGGGCCACGCCGGCTGGGGCGTGGGCATCGCCCAGCGCGTCCAGGTCGGCGTCATCGCGATCTGGCTGGGCGCCCTGGCCGTTTCCCTCGTCCACGCCCCAGGGCCCGCCGCCGGCGCCCGCGGTCCCCTCCGCGCGGCGGACGCCCGCCCATGACCTTCGTCCGCATCGACGGGATCCCGCACCACGTCCGCGTCGACGGAACGGGCCCCGTCTGCCTGCTCAGCACCGGCCTGGGCATGGCCTGGTTCGACTGGGACCCCGTGGTGCCGCTCCTCGCCCCGTACCGCACGGTGGTCCGTTTCGACCGGCCGGGCCTCGGCCTCAGCGCCCCCGCTCCCGCCCGCGCGTGGCCCACGCTGACCGGCGAGGCGCGGCGCATCGCGCGCGTGCTCGACGCGGCCGGGGTCCGCACGCCCGCCACCGTCGTCGGCCACTCGCTCGCCGGTTTCCACTGCGAGGCCTTCGCGCGGCTGTATCCGCGGCGGACGGCCGGGCTCGTCCTGGTCGACTCCAGCGTGGAGGAGGCACCACGCCCGAGCCGCGCCCCCGCTCTCCGGAACACCGCCACGCGCGCGTGCGGCACGCTGCTGACGGGCGCGGGCCTCCCGCGGGCACTCGGCCCCCTCCTGCGGCGTACCGCGGTCAGGGCCGTACGACGGAACGGCGGCGACTCCACCCCATACGACTCCACCCCGTACGACCCGGCGCCGTACGACCTCGTCCGGCGCGCCTACTCCACCAGCCGCTTCCTGCGGGCCGCCCTCGCCGAGAACGCGACCTACCGGGACCAGGCGGCCGAGCTGGAGGAGCTACGGGAGCAGCCTTTGCCGGACGTGCCCGTCACCGTCCTGGCCGCCGCCGCCCACCCCGGCGGCAAGGCCTCACGGCACTGGCTCGACCGCCAGGAACGCCTCGCCGAGCGCCTGGGCGCCACCTTCCGCGTCTCCGCCCCCGCAGGCCACCTCGTCATGCTCGACCGCCCCCAGGACGTAGCGGCGGCGATCCTGGACGAACCGGTGCGCCCGTCCCCCGCCGGCCAGGAAGAGGAACGGACGCACCGGAGATGAGAAGCCGCTGAACCTCAGATGCTCAGCGGCTCAGTGCCTCAGCGGCGGTACGAGGTCACGTAACCCGGCGCGGGCGAACCCACCCCCGTGACGTCGTCGTACCCCCGCACAGCCTTCAGGCTGCTGTCCTTGCCGAGGCTGCGGACCGAGGTCAGCAGGCCCTCCGAGGCGTCGAAGGCGTTGGCGAAGTCCACGCGTGCCACCGCGAGGTCGCGGCCCGTGGGGCGGTCCGTGACGTCGTGGTAGAGCTTCGTGCCGTAGCGGTCGTAGATCGCCGGGTTGGCGAACCCGATCGCGTGCCCGCCGCGCGCCTGCTGGGCGAGCGCCTGGATGCCCGCGACGACCGGAGCGGCGAGCGAGGTGCCGCCGATGCGGTACTCGTCGTACCGCTGCGTCCCGTCCGGGAAGGTCTGCGTCTGCCCGACCAGGAACCCGGTGTTGGGGTCGGCGACGGCCGCGATGTCGGGAACCGTCCGCATGGCCCGCGTGCCGTTCGCCTTCGCGAGCCGCGACGGCACGACCCCCCGCTGGTAGAACGGCTGCTTCACCGTCGCGCTGGTCCCGCCGCCCGCACCCGAGGTGTACGCGCCGGGGAAGTCCGTCCAGCTCTTCCCGTCGGCGGGCAGGCCGGCCTTGAGCGTGCCCCAGCCGGTCTCCCACTGGTACGTGTCGCCCTTGCCGACGGCGAGCGAGGTGCCGCCGACCGCCGTGACCCACGCCGAGTTGGCGGGGGTGTCGACCTGCTTCGTACCGGTGTTGGCGACCTCGTCGCCGTTGTCGCCGGACGAGAAGTAGAAGCCGATGCCCTCGATCGCGCCGAGCTGGAAGACCTGGTCGTAGGCGGCGGCGAGGTCCGGCGTCTGGTTGGCCTCGATGTCGCCCCACGAGTTGGAGACGATGTCGGCGAGGTGCCCGTCGACGATTCTGCCGAGCGAGTCGAGGAAGTCGTCGTCGTAGCAGGACGCGGCGCCCACGTAGACGATGTCCGAGGCGGGCGCGAGGGCGTGCACGGCCTCGACGTCGAGGGTCTCCTCGCCGTACCAGCCCGCCGCCCCGCACTCCTCGGTCCGCGTGTACTGACCGGGCAGCACCTGCGTCAGCTGCCCGCCCTTGTACTTCGCGTCACCGTGCTTCGCCGCGTACGTGGCCGCGTCCGCCGCGATCGTCGGCGAGGCGTACGCGTCCGTGATCGCCACGGTCACACCCTTGCCGGTCGCCTTCCCCGCCCCGTAGGCGGCCCGCAGCTGCTTGCCGGTGTAGCCCTTCACGGCGTACGGGACCTTCGTGCCGTACGCGCCCGGCAGTGTCGTCGCGGTCTTCGAGCTGTAGTACGACGAGAACGGCCCGGCGTTGCGGAACACGGCGTCCGGCGGCGGCAGGGTGTCGGAGTGCTCCGCCTTGTGCGGGGCGTTGTCCAGGCCGGTCACGGTGAGGACGGCGCCGTTCAGCCCGGCGGGCGCGGAGGCGGCCTTCGAAGGGGCGCGGTAAGTCTTCCTGCCCTTCGCGTAGTTGTGCAGCTGCGTGCCGAACGCCTTCTCCGCGTCCGCCACGTCACCCGTCACCGACACGTAGTGCGTACGGGTGCCGGTGACGGTCAGCCCCGCCGACTTGAGCCAGGCCGTCACCGCGGCCACCTGTGCCCCGGTCGCGCCGAAGCGGGATTGGGCCTGCCGCGCGGTGAGGTACTTCCCGTACGAGGCCGACGACGGGTCGGAGACGGCCTTCGCGTAGGCACTCAGGCCCGCCGCGTCCCGTCCGGCGAGGTAGACCCGGGCGGAGACCCGGGAGCTGTCCGCCGTGGCCCCCTTGTCCGCCCCGGCCGTGGCCCACAGGGGCTTGGTGCCCTGGAGCGTGTCACGGCCGGCCGGACCGTCGGAGGCGTGGGCCGCGGGTATGCCCAGGGCCAGCGCGCCGGCGAGCAGCGGCAGGGTCGCCGCCATGCTCACTCCGGCGCGCACCGCGGCGCGATTGGATCTCATGGAACCCCCAAAGGATCACTGGATGGGGGTCACTCTTGCGATGAACCGTTCATGCCAGGGGAATGGCCGGGACATGGCTGGCCCAAAAACCACCCAAGGAACCGTATGGGGAGGGGATTTGGGTCACCGCGCCCGATATCGACCGGCGCGTCAGTGCAGCGGCTTCGCGCCGCGCTGCTCCAGCAGATCCGAGATCAGCTTCATCTCCGACTCCTGCGCCTGCACCATGCCCTGCGCGAGCCGCCGCTCCACGCCGACCCGGCAGCGCTCCACACACCCCTTGGCCATGTGCACACCGCCCACGTGGTGGGCGTACATGAGCTGCAGATAGCGCACCTCGGCCGCCTTGCCGCTCAGCTTGCGCAGCGCGTCCATCTCGGTGTTGGTCGCCATGCCCGGCATCAGCGCGCCGTCCTCGCCGGACCCCATGCCGGCCATGCCCATCCACTCCATGGGCTCGTCGGCGGACACCTTGGGCAGCTCCCACAGGTCCAGCCAGCCGAGCATCATGCCGCGCTGGTTGGCCTGGGTCTGCGCGATGTCGTACGCGAGGCGGCGCACGTCCTCGTCGTCGGTGAGATCGCGCACGATGTACGACATCTCGACGGCCTGCTGGTGGTGCACGGACATGTCACGGGCGAAACCCGCGTCCGCCGAGTCCGCCGCGGGCGCCCGCATCCCGGAGTCGTCGCCGTCGGCAACCGCGTACGTGATCGCCCCGGCCGCCACGAGGACGGCCGCGGCGGCTCCCGTGATCCAGCCCGCGGACTTCATCCTCGTCACTTCGACAGGCCGTTGGTGCAGGCGGCGCCGGGCTCGGGCGTCTGCTTGCCCTGGACGTACGTCTCGAAGAACGTGCCGACGTCCGGGTCGCTCGCGCTCTTCACCGTCCGCTGGTGGCCCCACGCGGAGAGCATGATCGGGTCCTGCTGGTCCTCGACGGGGCTCATCAGCGAGTACGGCGTCTTCTTGACCTTCTCGGCGAGCGCCTTCACATCGGCGTCGGACGCCTTGCTGTTGTACGTCACCCAGACCGCGCCGTGCTCCAGCGAGTGCACGGCGTTCTCGTTCTTGATCGCGTCCTCGTAGACGTCGCCGTTGCAGTTCATCCACACCTGGTTGTGGTCACCGCCGACCGGGGGCTCCATCGGGTACGTCACGTCCTTGGTGACGTGGTTCTGCGTGAGCTTGGTGCTCCACTTCTTCACGCCGTCCTTGCCCGTGACGAACTTCCCCGACGCCGCCTTCGAGTCGCCCGCCGCGCTGTCGTTGTCGTCGGACTGCGACTTGATCAGGAACGCGCCACCGGCGACGAGACCGGCGACGACGATCACGCTCGCGGTGATCGTGAGAACCCGGTTACGGCGCTCGCGGGACTGCTCGGCGCGCCGCATCTCCTCTATCCGCGCCTTGCGCGACGTGGACTCTGTCTTCTTGGCGGAACCCATGGGGTGGTCCTTCTGGGGGAAAGGGGCAGTGGAGTGGTCTGCTGATCGTAGTGGGGGAGGACGGGTTCCAGGTGGGGAGCCCTGGGGATTGGCCCGATGGACCCGTTACGGCGGGCCCGGGACACGTCATGGAGCGTGTGGGGAAGGTGACGGAGAGACGCGAGTGGTCGCCCATTTCATGTGCGCCGCTCAGCGGGCAAGATGGGCGTCAGTGCAGTACACCTGCCGTGTGCGAGGCGTTCGGGCGGAGGTCGGCCGGACGATCGGGGCCCGCAACGCGCGTGAAATGCTGATGTGGTGTGATGCGCAGGTGCCCGACCGCCTCCCTGGGACGGGAGCAGGCGGCCTGACCAGCAAGATTGGGTGGAAGCGGAAGATGGACAAGCAGCAGGAGTTCGTGCTCCGTACGTTGGAAGAGCGCGACATCCGTTTCGTACGCCTGTGGTTCACGGACGTGCTGGGCTTCCTCAAATCGGTGGCCGTGGCCCCGGCGGAGCTGGAACAGGCCTTCGACGAGGGCATCGGCTTCGACGGATCGGCCATCGAGGGCTTCGCCCGCGTCTACGAGTCCGACATGATCGCCAAGCCGGACCCGTCGACCTTCCAGGTGCTGCCGTGGCGGGCCGAGGCCCCCGGCACCGCCCGGATGTTCTGCGACATCCTGATGCCGGACGGTTCGCCGTCCTTCGCGGACCCGCGGTACGTGCTGAAGCGGGCGCTGGCGAAGGCCTCCGACCAGGGCTTCACCTTCTACACGCACCCGGAGATCGAGTTCTTCCTGCTGAAGGACAAGCCGACGGACGGCTCGCGGCCGACCCCGGCCGACAACTCCGGCTACTTCGACCACACCCCGCACAACGTCGGCATGGACTTCCGCCGCCAGGCGATCACCATGCTGGAGTCGATGGGCATCTCGGTCGAGTTCTCGCACCACGAGGGCGCGCCGGGCCAGCAGGAGATCGACCTGCGGTACGCGGACGCGCTGTCCACGGCCGACAACATCATGACGTTCCGCCTGGTCATGAAGCAGGTGGCGCTGGAGCAGGGCGTGCAGGCGACGTTCATGCCGAAGCCGTTCAGCGAGCACCCGGGCTCGGGCATGCACACGCACCTCTCGCTCTTCGAGGGCGACCGCAACGCGTTCTACGAGTCGGGCTCCGAGTACCAGCTCTCCAAGGTCGGCCGCTCCTTCATCGCGGGCCTGCTGAAGCACTCGGCGGAGATCGCCGCGATCACGAACCAGTGGGTCAACTCGTACAAGCGCATCTGGGGCGGCTCCGAGCGCACCGCGGGCGCGGGCGGCGAGGCCCCCTCGTACATCTGCTGGGGCCACAACAACCGCTCGGCCCTCGTCCGCGTGCCGATGTACAAGCCCGGCAAGACGGGCTCGGCGCGGGTGGAGGTCCGCTCGATCGACTCGGGCGCGAACCCCTACCTGACGTACGCGGTCCTGCTGACCGCCGGCCTCAAGGGCATCGAGGAGGGCTACGAGCTGCCGCCGGGCGCCGACGACGACGTGTGGGCCCTCTCCGACGCGGAGCGCCGCGCGATGGGCATCGAGCCGCTGCCCCAGAACCTGGGCGAGTCCCTGTCCCTGATGGAACGCAGCGAACTGGTCGCCGAAACGCTCGGCGAGCACGTCTTCGACTTCTTCCTGCGCAACAAGCGCCAGGAATGGGAGGAGTACCGCTCCGAGGTGACGGCGTTCGAGCTGAGGAAGAACCTGCCGGTGCTGTAGGGCCGCGGGCGGGCCGCGGGAGCGGCCGGCTGCTTGAACCATGTGGACCATTTGGGGTCGACGGTCATGGACCGTCGGCCCCGAGTGGTTTTCCGGGAGACGTGGGTCACACGCGTGCATGTCACAGGGAGTCGGGCTGTCTCGTCCCAGGGATGTAGGTCCCGACGAGCACCGAGGAGCACGCGATGGACGCACGACTGAACTATTTCGCCAGTCCGATGGCCGGGAAGGCCCTCAAGTACTTCATGTCGGCGGGCAAGGCGCTCAAGGAGTCGCCCCTGCCGGTCGTGACGCAGGAGTTGGTGGCCCTGCGGGTGAGTCAGGTCAACGGCTGTGCCGTCTGCCTCGACATGCACACCAAGGAAGCCGCCGCCGCCGGGGAGAGCGCCGTGCGGCTCAGTCTCGTGGCGGCCTGGCGGGAGGCCACCGTCTTCACCGGGGCCGAGCGGGCCGCGCTGGAGCTGGCCGAGCAGGGGACCCGCGTCGCGGACGCGGCCGGCGGGGTCGACGACGAGGTCTGGGCGCGTGCCGCACAGCACTACGACGAGGAGCAGCTCACCGCCCTGGTGATCCTGGTGTCCTTCATGAACACCGTGAACCGGCTGAACATCATCACCCGGCAGCCCGCCGGTGACTACAAGGTCGGCCAGTTCCACTGAAGGAAACAGGAGAAGGGGGATCGGCGTGAGCAAGGTCGAGGAGTTCGAGGAGCTGCGGTCACTGCTGTTCTCGATCGCCTATCGCATGCTGGGCAGCGTGAGCGAGGCCGAGGACGCCGTCCAGGAGACCTGGCTGCGCTACGACGCCTCCGCGACCCGGCCCACGTCGGTCAAGGCCTTCCTGTCCGCCACGGTGACCCGTATCTCGATCGACGTACTGCGTTCCGCCCGGGTGCGGCGCGAGGAGTACGTCGGGCCGTGGTTCCCCGAGCCGCTGCTCACCGACCCCTACCAGGACCCGGCCCGCTCGGCGGAGCTCGCCGACTCGGTGTCGATGGCCGCGCTGCTCCTCCTGGAACGGCTCAGCCCGCTGGAACGGTCCGTGTTCGTGCTGCGCGAGGTGTTCGGCTTCGGCTTCGACGAGGTCGCCACGGCGGTCGGGCGCTCGGAGGCCGCCTGCCGGCAGCTGCAGGTACGGGCGCGGCGGCACATGCGGGCCGGACAGCCACGGTTCGAAGCGGACCGTCAGGAACGGGAGGAGCTGGCGACCCGGTTCTTCGACGCCCTGCGCGAGGGTGACGTCGACGGTCTGCGGGATCTGCTCGCCGCCGACGTGTCGATGGTCGGGGACGGCGGCGGCAAGGCCCCGCAGCTCGCCCGGGCCGTCACCGGCGCCGAGAGCGTGGCCCGGCTGCTCGCCTCCGTCTTCCCCCACATGGCCCGCGTCGACGTGACCTTCGAGCCCCACGAGGTCAACGGCCGCCCCGGAGCGGTCTTCCGCGACCGCGACGGCAAGGTGCTGCACATCCTGGCCCTTGAAGTGTTCGACGGGCGCGTTCACACCATCCGCTCGGTGATCAATCCCGACAAGCTCGGCCACCTCGGGCCGGTCGCCGACGCCTGGGCGATCGACCGCGAGGTGAAGCAGGCCCGTCGCCAGGCGAATTGACCGGTCGGCCGACTCGTACGCGCGCTCAGCGTACGGGCTCACCCTGTGGACAGTATGTGTAACCCTCCGTGACCATGGGTGGGTTGGCGGTGTTGACGGTGTGGACGGGTCGATGGGTGCGGGTGAACGGAGGGCCTGGCATGGCGGACGGTACGGGTGGGGTGGGCGCCCCTCTTGGCTGTGGTGGCGGCGAGCCGGAGGTGTCCGACAGCCTCAAGACGTTCGGCGAGGTGGTCAAGGCCTTCCGGAAACGGGCCCGCCTCACACAGGAGGAGTTCGCGCCCAGAGTGCGGTACTCGGCGCCGACCGTGGCCTCCATCGAACAGGGCCGCCGGTTTCCGCCGCCGGACTTCGTCGAGCGCGCGGAGGAAGTGCTCGACGCGTTCGGGGCGTTGCGGGGGGCCGCACGGCATCTGTCGCGGCAACCGGGGCTGGCCAGTTGGTTCCGCCAGTGGGCCCGCCTGGAGGAGACGGCGGTGAGCCTCTACACGTACGAATGCCGCCTGATCCCGGGGCTGTTGCAGACCGAGGCGTATGCGCGCACGCTGTTCGTGAACCAGCTGCCTCCACTGGGCGACGACCAGATCGAGGCCCAGTGGGCGGCACGGGCCGAACGCCAACGGCTGTTGCGGGAACGGCCGAACACGGCGTTCAGCTTCATCCTGGAGGAGCATTTGTTCCTCCGGAGGACGGGCGGGGTGGAGGTGACGCGAGCGTTGATCGACCACGTACTGGAGCTGGCTGAGCTGCGCAATGTCGAGGTGCAGGTGATGCCGGTGATGCGGCAGGCGCATGCGGGCCTAGACGGCCCGATGCAGTTGCTGGAGACGCCGGGGAACCGATGGGTCGCCTACAACGAGGGCCAACGCGGAGGTCTGTTCGTCTCGGATGTGAAGGAGATCAGCGTTCTGCATATGCGGTATGCCAGGATGCGATCGCAGGCTCTCATCCTCGAAGACTCCGTGAGCCTGTTGCAGCGGATGCGGGGAGAGCTATGAACACCACTGAACTGGCGTGGTTCAAAAGCAGCTACAGCAGTGGCGGTGACGGCGACTGCGTCGAAGTCGCTCTGTTCTGGCGTAAGTCCAGTCACAGCAGCAGCGGTTCCGGCGACTGCGTCGAGATGGCCGTCTGCCCTGACCTCATCCACGTACGTGACTCCAAGGCGCAGGCGGGCCCCCAACTCACCGTCTCCCCGGAGACCTGGACCAGCTTCCTGGCGTACGCGGCCAGGGGCTGACGCCGGCCGGTCCAGGCGCCCGGGCCGGTGGGCTACTGCTGTTCCGCCTGGTCCGCCAGCAGGCGATGCAGCGGCTTCGCCGCGCGCTCGCGGTACTCCTGGATCGCCCAGCCGTTGCCGTCCGGGTCGGTGAAGTGCATGAACGTGCCGCCGTCCTGCGGCGCGTACGCGACGGGCTCGCTGAGTTCCAGGCCGCGCGCGGTCAGCTCCTCGTACGCGGCCTTCGCGTCCGCGACGACCAGCTGCATGCCGTGGTACGTGCCCGGCTGCGGGGTGCCCGACGGGATCGGCACGCCCTTGGCGAGCGCGATCGAACAGCCGGAACCGGGCGGCGTCAGCTGGACGACCCGCGCGCCCGGCATCACCTCCGTGTCGATGTCGACGTGGAAGCCCACCTTGTCCTCGTAGAAGGCCTTCGCCCGGTCGATGTCGGTGACCGGCAGCATGATCACTTCAAGGGCCATGTCCATGGAACGACTCCTTCGTGTGTACGGGAATGCTCAGGCATGCGAGGCCTCGGCCACGTCGACCGTTTCCGAGCGTTCGCGGCGTATCCGCTCAAGCCCCCAGGCGCCCAGCGGGCCGAGCGCCCGGTTGAGCGTGCGGCCGTGCTCCGTCAGGGAGTACTCCACCCGCGGTGGCACCTCGGCGTGGACCTCCCGGTGGACGAGGCCGTCCTCCTCCATCTCGCGCAGGTGCTGCGTGAGCATCTTCTCGCTGACCCCGGGCAGACCGCGACGGAGTTCGGCGAAGCGGCGTACGCCATGGGTTTCCAGCTCCCAGAGGATCAGCCCCTTCCACTTGCCGCTCACCACGTCGAGTGCGGCGTCGATGCCGCAGATGTAAGGCCCGAGTCTCGGCGCCTTGGCCATCGCTGGTCCCCCTCGCGAACGCACGGACTTACTAAAAGGTAAGTACCGCAGAAAATAGTGCGTACTTCCTAGATTAGTGAGCCTCTTCGAGCATGGGGGAGTGAACGAACAACAGAACGCCACCGACCAGCCGGACAGCACCGTCATCGGGCTCGGCCCGATGGGGCAGGCCATGGCCCGCACCCTCCTCACCGCCGGTCACCACGTCACCGTATGGAACCGCACCGCTGCCCGGGCCGACGGTGTCGTCGCCGACGGGGCGGCCCTCGCGGCGACCCCCGCCGAGGCGGTCGAGGCGAGTGACCTGATCATCCTCAGCCTCACCGACTACGCGGCGATGTACGACATCCTCGGCAGCGCCACCGGATCCCTCGCCGGCCGGACGCTCGTCAACCTGAGCTCCGACACCCCTGACCGCACCCGCGAGGCGGCGGCCTGGGCGGCCGGTCACGGCGCCGCCTTCCTCACCGGCGGGGTCATGGTTCCCGCGCCGATGGTCGGCACGCCGGCGGCCCACGTCTACTACAGCGGTCGCCGCCAGGCGCTGGAGAGCGGGCTGGCGGCACTGGCGCCCATCGGTACGCCGAAGTACCTGGGCGAGGACCCGGGGCTCGCCCAGCTGATGTACCAGGCCCAGCTCACGGTGTTCCTGACCACCCTGTCCGCCCTCATGCACGCCACCGCGATGCTGGGCAGCGCGGGAATGAAGGCCGCGGAAGCGCTGCCGGAGCTGCTGTCCTCCGCCGACGCGATCGGTGCCATCCTGCGGGCGGGCGAGGAGAATCCCGGCACCGCGCTCGACGCCGGTGAGCATGCCGGTGATCTGAGCACGGTCACCATGATGGGCGCGACCGCCGATCACATCGTCGAGACCAGTACGTCCCTCGGCCTCGACCCGGCGCTCCCGCTGGCCGTGCGGGCGCATTACCGGCGTGCGATCGAGGACGGGCACGGCGGCGACAACTGGACCCGCATCATCGACGGCATCCGCGCACCGCGCTGACCGGACGCGAGGCCGCGCACCCCCGGCCCGGCGCACCGACGGCCCGCCGCACCACGCACCCACTACCCGGCAGTCCAGGCGCTTCCCGGCGGCTCTGCGGTTAGGCTCAAGCCGTACGACCTTGATCGCGTGGCTGACATCGAGCTGACATCGACTGGTGGCGTCGCGCTGGGTGACATCGCGGGGGACGACGGAGGCCGGGATGACGGTGCCGGGGCGCAGGAGCAGTACCTTCTCTCGGCTGCTGCGGCACGGTTTCACCGATCCGTCGGGCGCCGAGCGGCTGCTCGACAGCCCGCAGCTCGCGGCCGTGACCAACGACCCGGTGCTGCTCGACGCGCTCGGCGCCACCGCCGACCCGGATCTGGCGCTGCTCGGGCTCGTGCGGATCGTCGAGGCGCAGGAGAGCGACGCGGGGCGGCGCGAACTGCTCGACACGCTGATCGCCGCCAAACCGCTGCGCGACCGGCTGCTCGGGGTGCTCGGCGCCTCCGACGCGCTCGGCGAACATCTCGCGCGCCACCCGCTCGACTGGCAGGCCCTCGTCACGTACGAGCCGCAGGACCTGCACCCCGGCGTCGCGGAGTTCGAGCGGGGGCTCGCCGAGGCGACCGATCCCGTGTCGCTGCGGGTCGCCTACCGGCGCTGCCTGCTGTCCATCGCCGCCCGTGACGTGTGCGGGACCACCGACGTCACGCAGGCGGCGGCCGAGCTGGCCGACCTCGCGACCGCCACCCTGCGCGCCGCGCTCGCCCTCGCGCAGGCCGCCGCGCCCGAGGACGCCGGGATGTGCCGGCTCGCCGTGATCGCGATGGGCAAGTGCGGCGGCCACGAGCTGAACTACGTGTCCGACGTCGACGTCATCTTCGTCGGGGAGCCCGCCGAGGGGACCGACGCCGCCGACGAGGACAAGGCGATGCGGGCCGCCACCCGGCTCGCGGCCCATCTGATGCGGATCTGCTCGGAGACCACCGTCGAGGGATCCATCTGGCCCGTCGACGCCAACCTGCGCCCCGAGGGCCGCAACGGCCCGCTCGTGCGCACGCTCAGCAGCCACCTCGCCTACTACCACCGCTGGGCCAAGACCTGGGAGTTCCAGGCCCTGTTGAAGGCGCGGGCCGTCGCGGGGGACCTCGACCTGGGGGAGGAGTACGTCGCCACGCTGGCCCCCCTCGTGTGGCAGGTCGCCGAGCGGGACAACTTCGTCACCGACGTGCAGAAGATGCGGCGGCGCGTCGTCGAGAACATCCCGCCCGCCGAGATCGAACGGGAACTGAAGCTCGGCCCCGGCGGCCTTCGGGACGTCGAATTCGCCGTGCAGATGCTGCAGTTGGTGCACGGGCGGGTGGACACCTCGCTGCGCAGCGGGACCACGCTCGACGCCCTGAAGGCACTGGCCGCGGGCGGGTACGTGGGACGCGTCGACGCCGTGCAGTTCGACGAGGCGTACCGGTTCCTGCGGTCCATGGAGCACCGCATACAGCTCTTCCGGCTGCGGCGTACGCATCTCGTGCCCGAGGACGACGCCGATCTGCGGCGCATCGGACGGTCACTGGGGCTGCGGACCGACCCGGTCAAGGAACTCAACCGCGAGTGGAAGCGGCACGCCGGGGTGGTGCGGCGGCTGCACGAGAAGCTGTTCTACCGGCCGTTGCTCGACGCCGTCGCCCAACTCGCGCCCGGCGAAGTCCGGTTGAGCCCGGGAGCGGCCCGGGAGCGACTGGTCGCGCTCGGGTACGCGGACCCGGCCGCCGCGCTGCGCCACCTGGAGGCGCTGGCCTCCGGAGTCTCCCGCAAGGCCGCCATCCAACGCACCCTGCTGCCCGTCCTGCTGGGCTGGTTCGCCGACTCCGCCGACCCCGACGCGGGACTGCTCAACTTCCGCAAGGTCTCGGACGCGCTCGGCAAGACCCCCTGGTACCTGCGGCTGTTGCGGGACGAGGGCGCCGCCGCCGAGAACCTCGCCCGCGTCCTGTCCGCCGGACGGCTCGCCCCCGACCTGCTGATGCGGGCACCCGAGGCGGTGGCCCTGCTCGGCAACGGCTCCAGCGGCGGCCTCGTCTCCCGCACCCGCGCCCACCTGGAGCAGGAGATCCTCTCCGCGGTCGGCCGGGCCGGCAAGGGAGAGGCCGCGGTCACCGCGGCACGCGGCGTACGGCGCCGGGAACTCTTCCGTACGGCCGCCATCGACATCGTCAGCTCCTACGGCACCGAGGAGACACCCGCCTACGCCGACCAGGGCGCGCTCGTCGACCTCGTCGGAGCAGCCATCTCCGACCTCACGGCGGCGACCCTCGCCGGCACCCTGCGGGCCGTCGTCCGCGACGGCTGGGGCGAGACGCTCCCCACCCGCTTCACGATCATCGGCATGGGCCGCTTCGGCGGCCACGAACTCGGTTACGGGTCCGACGCCGACGTCCTCTTCGTGCACGAGCCCCGGGAGGGCGTGGGTGACGAGGAGGCCGCGCGGGCCGCCGGCGCGGTCGTCTCCGAGATGCGCAGACTGCTGCAGATCCCCAGCGCCGACCCGCCCCTGCTCATCGACGCCGACCTGCGTCCCGAGGGCAAGTCCGGGCCGCTCGTAAGGACGCTGAAGTCGTACGAGGCCTACTACCGGCGCTGGTCGCTGGTGTGGGAGTCGCAGGCCCTGCTGCGGGCCGAGGTCGTCGCCGGGGACGAGGAGCTGGGGCGGCGGTTCCTCGACCTCGCCGATCCGCTGCGCTACCCGGCGGAAGGGCTAGGGGAGGACGCCGTACGGGAGATCCGGCGGCTCAAGGCCCGCATGGAGACCGAGCGGATGCCCCGCGGGGCCGACCCCACGCTGCACACCAAGCTCGGGCGGGGCGGGCTGTCCGACGTGGAATGGACCGTGCAGCTGCTGCAGTTGCGGCACGGGTGGGCGGAGCCGGGGCTGCGTACTACGCGTACGCGGGAGGCGCTCGCTGCCGCGTGTGCGGCCGAGCTGATCTCCGGGGAGGATGCGGCGATCCTGGACGAGGCGTGGGTGTTGGCGACTCGGGTGCGGAACGCTGTGATGTTGGTGCGGGGGCGGGCGGGGGACACGTTTCCGTCCGACGGGCGGGAGTTGGCGGCGGTGGGGCGGTACCTGGGGTACGGCCCCGGGCACGTGGGGGACATGCTCGACGACTATCGGCGTACGACGCGGCGGGCACGGGCGGTGGTGGACGAGCAGTTCTACGGCGCGTAGCGCCGGCGACCGGGCTTCTTTCGCCCCCGCCGCCCCTACCCGTTCC
>NZ_JBHWZP010000228.1:0-15190 GCF_042728395.1 Streptomyces sp. NPDC060205 | reverse complement strand
AGAGACAGGGGCGTCACCAGTGCACCCGGCCTCGGTCCGCCCGGCCCTCCGTCAGTCGATGCCTTCGACGATCCGGAAGTCGCGCTCGACACCGTCGGACAGGGCGACCAGCGCCTCCTGGTAGGCCGCACTCTCGTGGACCGCGACGGCCTGCTCGAAGCTGTCGAACTCGATCAGGACGGTGCGCTCGGCGATTCCGGCGTCATGCGCCACGACCCGACCGCCACGCACGAGGGGCCGTCCGCCCCCGGCCTCGACGGCCGCAGCGGCCAGCTTGCCGTAAGCAGCCAGCTTCTCAGGGTCAAAAACGGTGCGGTAGGCGCTGACCCAGTAGCCCTTGGGCATGGAACCTCCAGTGTTGGGCTGTCAGTGTAGTGATGTCGGTCTGGAGATGCCTGTATTGGAGGTCGGTGCGGGGATGAGTGCCTCTGGGTTACGGGGTGGTCTCGGACCAGCGTCTGCGGGGGAGAGCGAGGCTTGTCAGCGTCGCGATCGCCCTGGCACCGATGCCGAACCAGGGCCGCGGTGGTGGAGGCGCTGTCGTCGGGGAAGAGGCGGCCGGGGCCGGTTCCCCCGGCGAGGACAAGGCCGCAGATGGCGCTGCCCAGGGAGCACGGGTCGGCGACGCACGTCCGAAGCCGGGGGCGTGAGCGATGAACACCAGGGCAGGCATCAGCAGTCGCGCCTCGAAACGCGTCGTCAGGGACGCTTGCGCCGACGACCAGTACGTCTGCCCCCGGGCCCACGGCTCGACGGATCTCCGGACTGGGCCCTCGAAGCTTGTGCGCAACGCACAGGACAAGAGCTTGCTCGCCGGTGGGCGGCGGCGCCTACTGGTAGCAGGGCGGTCCGCACAGCACGGTGAGCGTGCCGCTGCCGTCGGCCGGCGTGGCGGGAGCGTGATGGATGGTGGTCGTGGGGGTCTTGCTGGTCTCCCAGGGCATGGGGGCAGCCGTGGCCTGGGGGGCCAGGGCGGTGAAGGCTGCGGTGGTCACGAACACGGCGGCTACCGCGCGCTTGCGCAGACGCATGTGGACTCCTCGATGATCGGCCGGTGAGGTGCGGCGGCCTGCGGCGGGCCTGAGTCGGCGTTCCCGTCAGGCCGTCACGACTGGCTGCCAGTCTTTCCGCGGTTCCGGCAGCCCGACAACAGATTTCAGTGACTCCCAAATTCTTGGACCTCGATCGCGGAGCCGTGCTCCGACGACGTCGAAGCGCCCGCGCTGTCGGTTTGTCCTCGTGATGCGACAGAGCCTAGACGGAGTGCTTGTCGGCGCGCGCCGAGCGGGTCGCGTGCAGGGACGCCAGGAGCTGGAGTCGTTCCGCGTCGGGGCTGCCCGGTTCGGTGGTGAAGGCCAGGATGAACGGGCCCGGTCTGCCGGGCAGCGGATAGGTGTCCCAGTCCAGGACGATGTCACCGACCTCGGGGACCCGGAAGGTCTTGGAGCCGCTGACCGACGCCCGTACGTCGTGCCGGGCCCACAACCGCCGGAACTCGGCGCTGCGGATGCTCAGTTCGCCCACGATGGCGGTGGCGCGCGGATGGGTGGGGTCGGTGGCGACGGCGGCGCGCATCATGCCGATGTAGTCCAGGGCCTGCCGCTCCCAGTCCGGGCAGCTCCGCTCGCCGGTCAGCGTGTCGTCGAACATCAGCAGGAGCATGTTGAGCCGGTCGGACGGTTGGTCGTCCGGGCTGCCGAGGAGCGCCTCCGCCATCGGGTTCCAGGCGAGCAGGTCGAGATGCCGGCCGAGTACGAGCGCCGGAGTGTCCATCACCTGCAGCAGTCGCCGGGTGCTGTCCGGCACCTTTTCCGGACCGTGGTGCGTCCGGGCGGGCAGAGGGCGGCGGGCGGCATGGGCCAGGGTGAACAGGTGCCTGCGCTCCTCGTCGTCCAGTCCCAGTGCGTGGGCGAGCGCGTCCAGGACGTCGTCGGACGGGCGTACCTCCCGGCCCTGCTCCATCCGCTGGTAGTAGTCGGTGCTCAGCCCGGCCAGGAGGGCCAGTTCCTCGCGCCGTAGCCCGGTGACCTTGCGCCGGCCGCCGGGTTCCAGACCGACGTCGTGCGGACGCAGCCTGCCGCGCCGGGCGCGCAGGAAATCTCCCAGCTCACGAGCGTAAGGATGGCTCATGTCTCCAGTGTGCCGCGTCGCCGGGCGGGCAAGGTAGGTCCCGCAGACCTAGGCAACGGAGAACGACCGATCCCGTGCGCACTGCTCCTAGCGTCGCCGGTGTACCGCACCGACACCCTCAGGAGCAGCGGATGACCGCATGGACCGCCGACCGCATTCCCGACCAGCACGGCCGGATCGCCGTCGTCACCGGCGCGAACTCGGGCCTGGGCCTGGTCACCGCCACCGAACTGGCACGCCACGGCGCCCACGTCGTACTCGCCGTCCGCAACACCGTCGCCGGCGAGGAGGCCGCCCGCCGGATCGGCGGGGACGTCGAGGTACGCGAGCTGGACCTGGCCTCCCTGGATTCGGTTCGGGCGTTCGCCGCGGGGCTGGCCGCCGACCACCCGGCCGTCGACCTGCTGGTCAACAACGCGGGCGTGGTGTTGCTCGGCCCGCGCCGCACCTCCGCCGACGGCTTCGAGCTGCAGCTCGGCACCAACATGCTGGGCCACTTCGCGCTGACCGGTCTGCTGCTCGACAAGCTGGCCGCGGCGCGGGAACCCCGGGTGGTCAGCCTCAGTTCGATCACCCACAAGAACGCGCACCTCGACTTCGACGACCTGATGTTCGAGCGTGACTACCGGGCCTCTCCCGCCTACGGCCGGTCCAAGCTCGCGACGACGGTCTTCGGGGTGGAACTGGACCGCCGCCTGCGCGCTGCCGGATCGCCGGTCGTCAGCACGCTGGCCCACCCCGGTCTCACCCGCACCAATCTGACTCCGCGTGCTTGGGAGCACCGTGGCCGGTTCGGACAGCTGATCGCGTGGGTCGGCCTTCTGGCCACCCAGTCCGTGGAGCAGGGTGCGCTGCCGCAGTTGCGCGCCGCGACCGAACCCGGCCTGCGGGGCGGCCGGTTCTTCGGACCGTCCAAGCTGTGGGAGACGAGGGGCCGGGTCACCGACGCCCGGCTCAGCCGAGAGGCGGCCGACCCCGCCGTGGGCAAGCAGCTCTGGGCGGCGGCCGAAGAACTGACCGGGATCAGCTATCTCTGAACCGGCGGCACCTGTCTCCGACGCGAGAGACCCACGCAGGTTCGGCATGACGCCGCGCTCGGTCCGCTGCCCGGTCCTTGCGCCACAGGGCGCTGCGTGGGGCTAGCAGGCTGCGTCGTCGGGCGCGATGACCTCGCGCTGCGCGGTCTGTGCGACGCGCGCGAGCAGTGTCCGCAGCTGCTCGGTGTCCTTGGGCCCGAGGTCGGTCAGCAGGCGTGCTTCGGCGGCACCGAGGCTGTGCCGTACTTCGGTGAGGCGGGCGCGTCCGGTGTCGGTGATGAGCACTTGGCGGGCGCGCCGGTCCCGTGGGTCCGGCTTGCGGGTCACCAGGCCGTGGGCTTCGAGGTCGTCGAGGAGGTAGGTCATCACGGTGCGATCGAGACTGACTTCTTTGGCGAGGGCGAGCTGGGAGGGCGGCTCGCTGCCGCCGGCCAGTGCCACCAGGACCAGGTAGCCGCGGGCTCCGCCGGGCAGGCCCGCGACGGAGTCGGTGGCGACGCGGCGGAACGCCGCGGACACCATGCGGATCGCCCAGCCCAGGTCGGTGTCCAGCGCCAGGGATTCCGGATCGGCACGCGGCTTCTTGTTCTCGGACGTGGATGCGCTCACCCGCACATCGTACCGCATGCGCTCACCAACAGATGTTCTTGCGAACAGAACATCTTGTAGGCATAGTGGATTGCGGAAGAGCGCCGGGCCGTCATCCGTGCCGTGCGCTGAGAGCACCACGGCAAGGAAGATCACCATGAGCGCCGACACCGCTTTGCAGGGCCGTATCGCACTCGTCACCGGAGCGACGTCCGGCATCGGCAGCGCCATCGCGCGGAACCTCGCCGCGCAGGGCGCAGACGTCGTCCTGCACGGTCGCGATCAGAGGCGTGGTGAGGCTCTGGTCAAGGAGATCGAGGCCGGGGGCGGCAGCGCTCGTTTCCTTCCCGCCGACCTCAGTGACGCCGACAGCACGCTGCGCCTGGCCGCCGCTGCCGGGGCTGTGGACATCCTGGTCAACAGCGCGGGGCTGTACGAGTTCGCTCCGACCGCTGTGAGCGATGCCGCGAGCTTCGACCGGCAGGTCGCGGTCAACACGCGCGCCCCGTTCCTGCTGGTCGGCGCGTTGGCACCGGGCATGGCCGCGCGTGGTCGGGGGTCGATCGTGATCGTCGGCTCCAGTGCGGCCCGCATGCCCGCCCCCGTCGGCGCCGCCTACGGCGCTTCCAAGGCCGGCGCGGAGGTCCTCACCCGTTACTGGGCAACCGAGTTCGGCCCCTCGGGCGTGCGCGTCAACACCGTCTCCCCCGGTCCCGTGCGCACCGAGGGCACCAAGGCCATGCTCGGCGACCACATCGCGGTGCTGGACAGGACCAACGCCCGCGGCCGCGCCGGGGATCCCCGCGAGATCGCCGACATCGTGTCCTTCCTGGTCAGTGACGCCAGCTCCTACGTCAACGGCGCCGTGCTGTTCGCCGACGGCGGCGAGCTCAGCGCCCTGCCCTCCTGAGGAACCTCGTCATGAACATCTTCGTCATCGGCGCCACCGGCTTCGTCGGCGGCGCCCTGGCCCGGCACCTGTCCGCGGAAGGCCACGCGGTCACCGGCCTGGCCCGCACCGGAAGCGCTGCCGCCGACCTCGACTCCCAGGGCATCACACCCGTGACCGGCGACCTGGACGAGCACCGTGGCGCCGTCATGACAGCGGCCCGGACTGCCGACGCGGTCGTCTACGCCGCCCAGGCCGGACCCGAGCAGGAGACCGCGACCGTTCAGGACCTCGTCCGGGCCCTGACCGGCACGCACCGGACGCTCGTTCTCCTGTCCGGCAACGGAGTGCTGGCGCAGCGCACCGCCGGCGCCTGGAGTCCTGACGTCTTCGCTGAGGACGATCCGTTCACGCCCGAACCCCTGGCCGCCTATCGCAAGGCCGCCGAGGACACTGTCATCGCCGCTGCGGGGAACGGGCTGCGCCCGATGGTCGTCCGGCCCGGTCTGATCTGGGGTCCCGGCGACCACGGTCATGTGTCGATGGTCTACCGGTCGGTGGCCGCGACCGGGGCAGCCTGCTACGTCGGGGAAGGGCTGAACACCTACAGTCACGTCCACATCGACGACGTGACCCGCCTGTTCTCCCTCGCCCTGGAGAAGGGCCGGCACGGCGGGCTGTACCACGCGGTGGCCGGAGAGATTCCCAACCGCTGGATCGCCGAATGCGTCGCCGCCGACCTCGGTGTCACGGCACACAGCCTCACGCCCGAGGAGGCCACCGGTGTGTGGGGCGAGTTCGGCGCCCTCGTCATGGCCGTCTCCGCCCGCATCCGCGCTGTCCGCGCACAGCGGGATCTGGGCTGGCAGCCCCGGCACACCGACATGCTCACCACGATCGGCGAGGAGCGCCTGCGCCGGCTGGCCCTCCCTCAGACGCCCGTCGGCCCTTTGTCTCTCTAGCCCTTCCTCGTTTTCTCCCTCTGTCCCTTTTCCTTCGATGAAAGGTGCTGCCATGAGCACTGGCGACTGGCTTCCCGACGGCTTCGCCGTGCAGCGGATCGACACCAACGGCACCCGCCTGTCGGTCGCGGTCGGCGGCAACGGCCCCGTCCTGGTCCTGCTCCACGGCTGGCCCCAGACCTCCCGCGCCTGGGCCCGCGTCATGCCGGACCTCGCCCGCGACCACACCCTCGTCGTACCCGACCTGCGCGGTACCGGCGACAGCGACCGGCCCGAGGGCGGCTACGCCAAGACCCACCAGGCCGACGACCTACGCGGCATCCTCACCGCCCTGCATCTCACCGGCCCCGTGGCCGTGGCCGGCCACGACATCGGCTCCATGGTCGCCTTCGCCTGGGCCGCCGCCCACCCCGAGGACGTCTCCCATCTGATCCTGGTCGACTCCCTGCTGCCCGGCCTCGGCCTGGAAGAGGCGATGAACGTCGCCGAGGGCGGCATGTGGCACTTCGGCCTCTTCATGACCCCCCACATTCCCGAGATGCTCTTCGACGGTCACGAACTGGAGTTCTTCACCGCCACCTTCACCGCCATGTCCAGCCCCGGCACCTTCGACGATCACGACCTGGCCACCTACGCCCGGGCGTACACCGGGCGCGAGCGGCTGCGCGGCGGCTTCGAGCACTACCGCACACTCCTGGAGGACGGCCGGGAGAACCGCGCTCTGCTCGCCGAGCGGAAACTGCCCATGCCCGTCCTCGCCATCGGCTCCGCCCGGTCCGGAACCACCACCGCGCAGGCCCTGGCGCCTCACGCCGGCAACGTCCGGGGCACCGTCGCCCCGACCGGACACTTCGTCGCGGAGGAAGACCCCGTCTGGTTCAGCAAGACGGTCACCGCGTTCCTCGCGTGACGTCCGGCCACCCCCTGGTCGTGCACATCCCTTCTCCGTCTGTTCCTTCTCCGTATGGGAAATCATGAACCTTGTTCTGTGGGTCGTCGCCGCACTGCTCGCCGCGGCTTTCCTCTTTTCCGGCCTGTTCAAGCTGGTGCTGTCGCACGAGAAGTACGTCGCCGCCCAGGACTGGGCCGAGGACGCACCGCGCTGGGCTCCCCACGCGATCGGCGTGGTGGAGGTGGTCGGCGCGATCGGCGTGGTCCTGCCCGCCATGGCCGGCATCTCACCGGTCCTCGTCCCGCTCGCCGCGACCGGACTGGCCCTGGTGATGACCGGCGCCGTGGCGATGCACCTGCGACGCCGAGAGTTCCACGCGCTGGTACCGAGCGGAGTACTTCTGGTCCTGGCCGCGACAGTGGCGTGGGGCCGGTTCGGGCCCTACGCGTTCTGATGAGGAGGAAACGCGGTGCGCCGGCAGGTCACCCGGCCTGCCGTCGGCCGGTCGAGGAGCGGTGGGTGAGAGGTTCCCGCAGGCCGAGATGGTCGCGCAGGGTCGTGCCTGTGTACTCGGTGCGGTAGACACCACGCTCCTGCAGTGCGGGGACGAGCAGGTCGACGATGTCGTCCAAACCGTCGGGGATCAGGTACGGCGTGATGTTGAAGCCGTCGACGGCACCGTGGCGGACGTAGTGGGCGAACTTGTCGGCGAGGCCGGCCGGAGTACCGACGTGACCGCGCTGGGGGCCGAGCGCGATGACGGTCTCACGCAGCGACCAGCCGTGCGCGTCCGCCTTCTCGCGCCACTCGGCGACCACCGCGCGCGGATCGGCGACGCGCCGGGCGCCGAAGGAGCCGTCGTTCTCCGCGACGACCGGGTCCTCCGCGGGCAACGCCCCGTCGGCGTCGCGGTCGGAGAGGTCCAGCCCCCACAGGAGCCCGGCGATGCCCAAGGCCGTCGCCGGAGTGACCTGTTGCAACCGGATCCACCGCTTCTTCTCCAGCGCCTCCTCCTCGGTGGCCCCGATGATGATCTCCGTACCCGGGAGAATGCGCAGGTCGTCGTCGGGCCGGCCGACGGCACGCAGACGGCGCCGGAGGTCGTCGGCGAAAGCGAGCGCGTCGTCGAAGTCGTTGCCGTGCGCGGAGAAGATGACGTCGGCGTTGCGGGCGGCGAAGTCGCGCCCCTCACCGGAATCCCCGGCCTGGAAGATCACGGGGTGCCCCTGGCTGCTCCTCGGCAGTGTGGGGACGAGACTGACGTCGAACTGGGTGCCCTGGTGGTGGACGTGGCGTACGCCGCCGGGGGCCGCCCAGACGGGAGCGCCGGAGGAGCCGGAGACGGCCCGGTCGTCCCAGCCGTCCCAGATGGCCCGGGCCACGGTCAGGAACTCCTCGGCGCGCCGGTAGCGGTCGGCGTGGTCGAGGTAGCCGCCGCGCCGGAAGTTGGCGCCGGTCCAGGCGTTGTCGGTGGTCACCACGTTCCAGCCGGCGCGCCCTTCGGAGAGCAGGTCGAGGCCGGAGAGGCGGCGGGCGAGGTCGGCGGGCTCGTTGAACGTGGTGTTGGACGTGCTCACGAGGCCGATCCGCTCGGTGACGGCGGCCAGCGCGGCAAGCTGGGTGAGGGCGTCCGGTCGTCCAGCGATGTCCAGGTCGTGGATGCGGCCGTCGACCTCGCGCAGCCGCAGCCCCTCCCCCAGGAAGAACGCGTCGAACAGGCCCCGTTCGGCACTTCGGGCGACGCGCCGGTAGCTGGCGGGGTCGATCTGGGAACCGCTGGCCTGGTCGGACCAGATGGTCCAGTGGTTGACGCCCTGGAAGAAGACGCCGAGGTGGAGCTGAGCGTCGGGCCGGGGAACGTCGAGGGGGTCCGTGCGGGTCATCGGGTCTCCTCCCGGGCCGGGGTCGCCGGGGTTGTGTAGCGGTTGGCGGGGCGTTCCAGTCCCAGTTGGGTCCGCAGGGACGCGCCGGGCAGCGGGCGCACGGCGTGACGCCGCTCGAAGAGGTGGGGCAGCACCAGTCCGGACAGCACGTTCAGGTCCTCGTCGATGACGAGCGGGTGCAGGCGCACGCCGTCCACGACGCCCCTCAACCGCTGCAGCAGGGTGGCGAGTTCGGCGGCGGAACCGACATGGCGCAGCCGTCCGCTGTCGGTCCAGGGCGCGTGGCGCTCAAGGTCGGCGAGCCGCTCCTCGGCCGTGGCGACCGGGGTGTCGAGGGCGACTTCGACCTCGGCGAAGGTCCGCGGCGTTCCGGCGGTGGCCGCGGCAGCTTCGAGCGCTGCGAGGTCGCGTCCCGCGACGAGGCCTACGTCGAGGTACCCGGCCGGTACGAGGTCGGGGCGGCCGAGGACGACGAGTTGCCCCTGCGGCGGGCGCGGCACGATCGCCGGGCCCTTCACGGCGTAGGTGTCGCCCGTGAAGTCGACATAGTGCAGCCGTTCCCGGTCCAGGTAGCGGCTGGTGGCCACGGAACGGATGACCGCGTCGTCCTCCCACGAGTCCCACAGGGCGCGGACGACCTCGACGCCGTCGCGGGACTCACGGGCCCGGGCGGCGGCGCCGTCGACGAGCCGGCGGCCCCAGAGCCGGGCCGCCTCCGGACGTGTCTCCTCGCTCACCACCCATCCGGCACGCCCGGTCGAGATGTGGTCGAGTGACGCCAACTGGCTGGAGACGTGGAAGGGTTCGGCGTACGTCACCGGGACGACGGGCGCGATACCGATGACACTCGTCGAGGCCGCGACGAACGCGGCCCGCTCCACCGCGCCGATACGGCCGACCACATCGGGCGTGGCGCCGGGCGGGAGGGTGCCGTCCTCCAGGGTGATCAGGGTGAACCCGGCGTTCTCCGCGGCGGCGGCGACTCGGGAGACCCGGCGGGGCGTCAGCAGGTGATCGGGCGAATGGGCGGCGCGGCGCCAGGCCGCGGGATGCGCGCCGTCACCGTCGAGTTCCACGGCGAGCCGCAGGGCGGGGCCGGACATGGTGTTCCTTCCGAAGAGCACGAGGAGCCTGTCGGTCCGACGGGCCGACAGGGGTCAGATACGTGCGGAAGGACAGGCGGCGGAGGCGGTGCGGCAGTAGTCCACGTGCCGTCGGGTGATCAGCCGCGTCCCCGTGGAGGCAGCGTCCGGTGCCACACGGCGTGTGCGCATCGGTGCCTCCCCCCGTTCGGAATCGGTCACTTGAACCTACGTCTTCGGCCCCGGAACGTGTCAAGACCACTAGATGTACATGCATACGGCGGCGACGCGACCCCCCTCACGCCACGAACCGCCCCACCCCACGAACCGCCCCGCATCGCGACCCACTTCAACGAACCGCCTCGCATCGCGACCCGCCTCACCATCGGCGCCCGGCTCCGCGCCCTGCGCCGAGTCCGGCCGACGTGGGTACCGACGGGCGGGTGCGTGTACCGATGCGGCGCAGCAGTGACAGCACCAGAGCCGCACCGAGCAGGCAGGCGCAGACGCAGGAGGCGAGCGCGTAGCCCGCCCGGGCGTGGTCGCCCCCTGCCGGACCGGGCGTGGCGTGCAGGTAGACCGCCGAGCCGGCGCTGAGGCAGACGGCCGCCGCGATGCGTTGAGCCATCTGCAGGATGCCGCCGCCCACACCCGCGGCCTCTGCGGGGGCGTGCTGAAGCACCTGGGTCTGGTTGGGCGAGACAGCGAGCCCCGAAGCGGTGCCGGCCAGCAGTTGCGTTCCCGCGAGTGCCATGGGGAGTACCGCCATCGGTACGAGGAGCGCGACCGCGGCCCCGGTCAGCGTGGCGGCGATCCCCAGAGCGAGGCCGACGGTCACCGTGCGTGGTCCGATCCGCCGTACCAGACGCCAGGCGAGCGCCGAGGAGACGCCCATGGCCACGGCCGAGGGGAGTGTGACCGCCGCCGTGAGGAGAGCGGACAGGCCGAGCCCGTCCTGCAGGAAGACCGTGAGCACGAGAGAGGCGGCCAGCGAGGAGCCGAACTGGGCCATCGCGACGGCCGTGCCCAGCACGTACGGCTTCGAGGACGTCAGCGCCGGATGTACCAGCGGCTGACGGCCACGGCGAACACGTACGCGCTGGTGCTGGACGAAGAGGACGGCCAGGGCACACAGCAAGGCCGTCCACAGGAGCGCCCCTCCCCCGCTGTCCGGCGTGCGGATGAAGGGCACCATGAGCGTCAGCGTGCACCCACAGGCCAGTACGAGGCCGAGGACGTCCAGTCGGGAGTCGTGGGCGGTGCGCCGGGGCGGGGGCAGCCCGCGAGCCGCGAGGACCAGGGTGGCCACCGCGCAGGGGGCGCTCAGCAGGAGGCAGGACCGCCAGCCCGCCCCGGCGCCGAGGCCGGCGACGAGCGCACCGCCGAGCGGCGGGCCGAGTGCCGCGGCGACGCCGGCGGTGACCGCGTACAGGCCCAAGGCACGCCCGCGGGCCTGACCGTGGAAGACGTCCTGAATGGTGCCGATCACCTGGGAGTTGACGAGTCCGGCCGCGGCGCCCTGCACCAGCCGGGCGCCGATCAGGGTCCCGGGTCCCCCGCCGGTCGCCGCCGTCACTCCGGCGAGGAGAAAGACGGCCATCCCCGCGAGGAAGAGACGTTTACGTCCGTACAGGTCACCGAGACTGCCCCCGGGAACGAGCGCCAGTCCGAACGTCAGCGAGTAACCGGCCACGATCCACTGGACGTCGGCCGCGGACGCGTCGAGCGACTGACGCATGCTCGGCACGGCGATGTTCAGAACTGCCTGGTCCAGCAGGGTGGTCGCGCCCGCGGCCATGCACACCCACAGCACCCGCCGTGCCGCACGGTCCTGCCCCGGAAGCATCACCGGTGCCGGGGCGGCCCCGTCAGGCCGAGGTGTTCGCACGGCGGGGTGCCGTTGCGGTGGGTGCGCAAGAGCAACAGACCTGGTCGAACCGGTCGGCGCGGCGGCTCACCCAGAACGGGTCGAGCAGCACCGGGTGCGCCTGGCCAGTGGTCTCCATGGCCGGATCAAAGCACACGCGGGAAGGTGCGTCCACCACGCGTCCTGACCCGTGAGAGACCCCTGCCGTGCTGGTGCTCGCAGCCCGTGGTGTGGTTACCTGGCTGCATGACCGTGCTCGTGACCCGCCGCCACGTCGACTACGTGCGTGTCACCACCACGGGCTGTTCCGCCGTGAGCTGACTCCGTCCTCCGGCGTCCGACCAGCCCTTTCCCACACCACCGCACCGCGCCGCGCTGACTGCTGCCCGTATCCGGGCATGTGCTCGCGGCCTGCGGCCCTTTCGCCTTCCCCTCAGCGCATTCGTGCGCCGCCGTACCCTCACAAGGGAGCACCATGAGCCAGCCCATCGACTCCGTCACCGCCGGTCACACCCCCGAGAACGAACCCGCCGGGCCCGACGCCTCGGCGTGGTCCTTCGAGACGAAGCAGATTCACGCGGGAGCTGCACCCGACCCGACGACCGGCGCCCGGGCGACACCGATCTACCAGACGACGTCCTTCGTCTTCCGCGACACACAGCACGCCGCCGACCTGTTCTCGCTGGCCGAGCCCGGAAACATCTACACCCGCATCCACAACCCCACCCAGGACGTCTTCGAACAGCGCATCGCCGCTCTGGAAGGCGGAGTTGCGGCCGTGGCACTGTCCTCCGGGCAGGCGGCGGAGACCCTGGCCATCCTCACGCTGGCGAGCTCCGGCGACCACATCGTCGCCTCCTCCTCCCTCTACGGCGGCACCTATAACCTCTTCCGGCACACCCTCCCGAAGCTGGGCATCGGGGTGTCCTTCGTGGACGACCCCGACGACTTCGAGGCCTGGCGGCGGGAGATCCGGCCGAACACGAAGGCACTGTTCGCCGAGACGCTGGGAAATCCGCGCGGCAACGTACTGGACGTGCGCGCGGTCGCCGACGTGGCACACGGGGCGGGAGTCCCGCTGATCGTGGACAACACGGTGCCGACTCCCTATCTGCTGCGACCCATCGAACACGGCGCGGACATCGTGGTGCACTCGGCGACCAAGTTCCTGGGCGGGCACGGCACCACCATCGCGGGGGTCGTCGTCGACGGCGGCACCTTCGACTTCGGCGCGCACACGGAGCGGTTCCCCGACTTCACCGAGCCGGACCCCAGCTACCACGGCCTGCAGTACTGGCCGGCCCTCGGTCCGGGGGCCTTCGCCGTCAAGCTGCGCGTGCAACTGCTGCGTGACCTCGGGCCCGCACTCTCCCCGCACTCCTCCTTCCTGCTCTTGCAGGGCGTGGAGACGCTGAGCCTGCGCATCGAACGGCACTCCGCCAACGCCCAGGCCCTGGCCGAGTGGCTGGAGCAGCGCGACGAGGTCGCCGCCGTCCACTATCCGGGGCTGGAGTCCAGCCACTGGTACGAGGCGGGGCGGACGTATCTGCCGCGCGGCGCCGGTGCGGTGGTCTCCTTCGAACTGCGGGACGGCGTCGAGGCGGGCAAACGCTTCGTGGACGCGGTCGAGTTGTTCAGCCATCTCGCCAACATCGGCGACGTGCGCAGCCTCATCATCCACCCGGCGTCCACCACCCACAGCCAGCTCGACGAGGAACAGCTGACGGCCACCGGCACCTCCCCCGGTCTGGTGCGTCTGTCGGTCGGTATCGAGAATCTCGCCGACCTCAAGGCCGACCTGGAGGCCGGGTTCCGTGCGGCCAAGGGCGCGTCCTGAGCGGCGTGCTGACGCCGTCCCAGGTCCCTCTCCCGCCGGCCTCCGGTGGCTGGCGGGAGGGGGACCCGCCCGGGCGCCGGCGGTGGTATCTGCGGGCGGATCCGCTCGCATTGGAGGCCGGCGGTGAACTGCCCGGTGTCCAGCTCGCGTTCGAGACCTGGGGGCAGCTCGCGCCCGACCGGTCCAACGCGGTGCTGGTGCTGCACGCTCTCACCGGCGACAGCCATGCGGCCGGGCACGCCGAGCCCGGCCATCCCACTCCCGGCTGGTGGGACGCGCTCATCGGCCCGGGGCGAGCGCTCGACACGGACCGTTGGTTCGTGGTGGCGCCGAACGTGCTCGGCGGCTGCCAGGGCAGCACCGGACCGTCCTCCCCGGGCCCCTCCGGTCGGCGCTGGGGCGGCACCTTCCCCTTTCTGACACAGCGTGACCAGGTCGCGGCCGAAACCGGTGTGGCCGATGCGCTGGGCATCGACCGCTGGGCCCTGGTGGTCGGCGGGTCGATGGGCGGGATGCGCGCGCTGGAATGGGCGGTGTCGCATCCCGAACGGACGGACGCGCTCCTGCTGCTCGCCACGGCGGCCTCGGCGAGTGCCGAGCAGATCGCCTGGGCCGACATCCAGCTGCACGCCATCCGCTCCGACCCGCACTGGCACGACGGCAACTACCACGGCACCGGCCGCGGTCCCCTCGCCGGGCTCGGCCTGGCCCGACGGCTCGCCCATGTCACGTATCGCAGCGAGCCGGAACTCCAGGTCCGCTTCGGCCGCCGCCCCCAGGACACGGAGGACCCGTGGCGCGGCGGCCGGTACCAGGTCGGGTCCTACCTCGACCATCACGCGGCCAAGCTGGTCCGCCGCTTCGACGCGGGCAGTTACGTCGTCCTGTGCGAGGCGATGAACAGCCACGACATCGGCCGCGGTCGCGGCGGGCTGCGCGCCGCCCTGAGCCGGGTGACCGCCAGGACCCTGGTGGCCGCGGTCGACTCCGACCGCCTCTACCCGCCGTCCCAGCAGGCGGAACTGGCGGCGGGCATCACCACGTCGGACGCTCTGCGGGTGATCGAGTCGCCGCACGGCCACGACGGTTTCCTCCTTGAGACGGAACAGGTCGCCGCGCTCGTGGGCGAACTTCTTCCCACCCGCCCCACCACAACCGCATCCTGCTCCCGAGAGTCCTAGTACTGAGCGCCGGCAGAAGTCGGCCACCCCGGGGGATCGGGACACGAGTCATGCAGAAGTACGCGATCGTCCAGCACATCACACGGTTCCTCCGGCCCCCGCGTGGTGCGGGACAGCAGCCGGCCACGTTCGTCCGGCAGTTGGTGGGGCTCTGGCTGTTGGCGCTCGCCCTCGGGGCCGGGCTCACCGCGATCGGCTGGGACGACGAGTTCGGCATGGCGCTGCTGCTCCTCTTCTACGGCGACATCATCGACGGGGTGCGGTACCGCTGGACGGCCGCACTGGCCGGGGTGACCGTCCTGACGGTTGCCGGCCGGCTCACACGAGCCGTCCTGCCCGGCTCCCTCGACGACGCCTGGGCGCAGAGCGTCGGCTCCGCCGTCGGTGTCACGCTCGGGCTGGCCGTGAGCGCCGCGATCACACGGCTTCCGGAACGCCGTCCCCATCGGCCCGACGGGAAACATGAATCCGGATTCAGCGGTCAGGGCTCTCCGAAAGGATGAGGGGTCGCCGATCTCGGTGCCGACAAGCCCGCTTTTGAGAGGGCGTTCCGCACCCTGACATGTGTCAGGGACGCGATGTTCCTGGCGCGGTCTACAGTTCCCGCCAGGAAATGCCAACAACCTCGTTTTGGAGGCAAGCATGGCGGACATCGCTGCACGCACGACGTCGGAGCAGGAATTCCCCGAGATCGAGGTCCAGGTCTCGCCGGTGGCCGAGAGGGCAAGGGCGACCTTCGCCAAGAACCACAACCGCCCCGCGCTCCCGGGTTTCCATCTCGTGTTCGGTGACTCGGTGAAGTAGCCGCTGGATTCCGCGCGTACCGAAAGTCGCAGGGCTCC